>JAJZQD010000164.1 GCA_021847735.1 Bacillota bacterium
CGATCTGTTCTTGGTTCCTGGTAATGGAAAAAAACATTTATTGGCTAAGGCAGAGAGAAACATGGCAAGAAAAAATATTAATAAACTACTCTTTTACATAAAGGAGGCGTAGCAATGGCAAAAGGACGGGTAATTATTAATGAAGACCGCTGTAAGGGCTGCGAATTATGTACCACAGCATGTCCCGAGGGTTTATTGGAAATGTCCAAGCAGCTTAATGCTTTGGGATATCACCCTGCGGTAGTGGCTGACCCGACGAAGTGTAAGGGTTGTGCCCTTTGTGCGATTATGTGCCCTGATGTGGCAATTGAAGTGCAGAAGGAGGAGAACTAATTGTATAAGGTGCTGATGAAAGGGAATGAAGCTGTCGCTGAAGGAGCCATCTTAGGAGGCTGTAAATATTTTTTCGGATACCCGATTACACCGCAGACTGAGATCCCTGAATATATGGCCAAAAGACTGCCGGAGGTTGGCGGGACATTTTTACAGGCCGAAAGTGAAATTTCTGCGATTAATATGGTTTATGGAGCATCAGGCTCCGGAGCCCGGGTCATGACTTCATCTTCCGGCCCGGGCATAAGCCTGAAACAGGAAGGTATTTCTTATATATCGGGTGCAGAACTGCCATGTGTCATTGTCAATATGGTCAGGGGCGGCCCCGGCCTGGGGAACATCTCCCCGGCTCAATCGGATTATTCTCAGGCTACCAAAGGCGGGGGCCACGGTGATTACCACCTGATTGTATTCGGGCCGGCATCGGTCCAGGAACTGTTTGATTTAACCAATGAGGCGTTTGACATCGCCGACAAATACCGGAACCCGGTCATGATTCTGGGTGATGGCATACTGGGCCAGATGATGGAACCGGTCACGATTAAAAGCAAAGAGATTAAGACCGGCCCTGAAAAGCCCTGGGCCGTAAGTGGAGCTAAGGGCAGAAAGAGAAATGCCATTCATTCTTTTGAGATCATAGCTGAAAATATGGAACGCCTCTGCCTCAGACTCAAGGATAAATATGAGATAGTTTGCGCCAATGAAAAGCGGTATGAAACATATATGGCTGATGATGCAGAAATCGTGCTGGCAGCCTATGGTACTCCCTCCCGCATTTGTAAAGCTGTTGTGGAACAGGCCCGTGACGAAGGGATAAAAGCCGGATTAATCCGGCCCATCAGCCTCTGGCCATTTCCGGATGCCCCTTTTCTGGAGGCTGCTGAAACAACCGCCAAGGCTTTTCTCTCCGTAGAATTGAGCAATGGCCAGATGGTGGAAGATGTCAGGATTTCCGTGAACGGCAAAAAGCCGGTTTATTTCTATGGCCGAACCGGCGGGATGGTGCCTACAAAGGCGGAAATCTTAGCTGAAGTGAAAAAAATCGCGCAAGGGGGTACCAGGTAATGAAGACAGTTTTTAGCAGACCCAAGGTTATGATAGATAAACAAATGCATTACTGCCCCGGGTGCACCCATGGCATAATCCACCGGCTGGTTGCCGAGGTCATCGACGAGTTGGGAGTTCAGGAAAATACCATTGCTGCTACATCTGTAGGCTGTTCCGTATTTGCCTTTGAATATTTTGATATTGACTATTGCCAATCCTCTCATGGCAGGGCTCCTGCTGTGGCAACAGGCGTCAAAAGGGTGAATCCCAATGCTGTCGTTTTTACTTATCAGGGAGATGGCGATATGGCTGCCATAGGGACCACAGAGATTGTCCATGCGGCTGCCAGGGGTGAAAAAATAACTGTTATTTTTGTAAATAATACCATTTATGGCATGACCGGAGGCCAGATGGCTCCTACAACCCTGGTCGGGCAGAAGTCCACGACCACTCCTTTTGGGCGTGACCAGAATATTGCAGGCTATCCGGTCAAGATGAGTGAAATGCTCTCAGTACTGGACGGTTCGGCTTATATCGCCAGGGTTTCGGTTCATAACACGGCAAATGTAATTAAAGCCAAAAAGGCTATCAGGAAAGCCTTTGATGCCCAGATTAACAAAGAAGGATTTTCCATGGTGGAAGTACTGTCCATGTGCCCCACCAACTGGGGTCTTACCCCGAAAGAAGCAATCAAATGGCTGGAACAGAATATGATCCCTTACTACCCGTTAGGAGAGTATAAGGTGAAGTCCGGGGAGGTGGCAAAATAATGCTGCAGGAATTGATTATCGCTGGTTTTGGCGGGCAGGGTGTCCTGTCGATGGGGCAGCTGATTACTAATGCCGGGATGCTTGAGGGAAAACATGTTGCCTATATCCCTTCATACGGACCTGAAATGCGTGGCGGTACAGCCAACTGTTCGGTAACGCTCTCGGACCGGGAAATTAGTTCACCACTATTTAGCGACCCCAATTCTGTAATCATTATGAACCAGCCATCCCTCAAAAGGTTCGAGCCTGCTGTCAAACCTGGCGGCGTAATGATTGTAAACAGTTCTTTGGTTTCCGGAAAAGTGGAACGCAGCGATCTCCAAGTGGTTGAAATTGATGCCAACGAATATGCTG
>JAJZQD010000165.1 GCA_021847735.1 Bacillota bacterium
TAAGTGCCAATATACAGTTAAACCTTCTCACATCAATTGCCTGAGAAGGCTTTTGTTTTTGCAGAAAATTGAAGGACATTGGCGCTTTTTGGCGAAATTTCTATATGTGGGGAAAGCCAACTTTAATTGGTGTCACCAATTAAAGTTAGTCCCGATATTGGTAACGAGGGGGAAGGTTAATGACTAAGAAAAAAGGACTCGCTTTCGTGTTTGCCGGGGTAATGCTGTTAGCTGCATTATTTTCAGGCTGCGGGAACTCCAGTGCCACCAAGACTGGTGAGGCCGGAAAAGGTGAAGTCAAAATGGCTAAAGAGCAAATCATCAGGCACAATATCGGTGCCGAACCAGAGACCCTTGATCCAGCAATTATGACAGGGATGACTGAAGGTACGGTAGCAAATGCAATTTTTGAAGGTTTAACCCGCTATGACAAAGATGGGAAAGTAGTACCTGGTATCGCAGAAAAATGGGAAATCTCCGCAGATGGACTTAAGTATACATTTCATCTCCGGGATTCCAAGTGGTCTAACGGCGAACCTTTAACCGCCGCAGATTTTGAATATGCCTGGAAACGTGCCCTTGACCCCAAAACAGAATCAGAGTATGCATACCAATTATATTACATAAAGGGTGCCGAAGACTTTAACACAGGTAAGATTAAAGACGCTGCTCAGGTGGGAGTAAAGGCAGTGGACCCCAAAACCCTCGAAGTGGAACTCAGGGTGGCTGCTCCGCAGTTCCTTGGTTTAACTGCTTTTCAGACCCTGCTGCCTCTTAATAAAAAAGCCGTGGAATCTAATGCCAACTGGTGGAAGGATCCCAAAACACTTGTTTCTAACGGACCTTTCAAAATGGTGGCATGGAATCACAGGCAGACTATTGAATGTGAGAAAAATGAAAATTACTGGGATGCAAAAACCGTGAAGCTCCAAAAGCTCGTATTTAACCTGGTGGATTCCCAGCAAACAGCTTTAACCTTGTTTGAAACCAGTCAGCTTGACATGGGTATGAACCCTCCACCGCAGGAGTTCGACCGCTTGAAACAAGATGGTAAACTCGTTGTTACTCCACAGTTGAGTACTTATTTCTACCGTTTCAACACCACCAAAAAGCCTTTTAATGACGTCCGCGTCAGAAAAGCCCTGGCTTTCGCAATTGACCGGGAGGCTATCGTGAAAAGCATCACCAAAGCCGGTGAAGTTCCCGCCAATGCTATGATCCCTTACGGTATTCCTGATGCTGAAGCAGATAAAGACTTCCGTAAAGTTGGCGGCGAACTTTTCAGTCCCAAGATGAATGTTGAGGAAGCCAAAAAGCTGCTGGCTGAGGCTGGATATCCGGATGGCAAGGGGTTCCCGGAGGTTTCGATTCTGCATAACAATGATGAAAAGCATGCGAAAATTGCCCAGGCTATTCAGGAAATGTGGAAAACTAACCTTGGCATTAATGTGAAGATCAACAGTCAGGAATGGCAGGTATATCTTGATGCTGAGGACAACCTCAATTATGATATTGCCAGGGCCGGCTGGGTTGCCGATTATGTTGACCCCATGACCTTTGCGGATATGTTTGTCACAAAAGGCGGTAATAATGATACCGGCTGGGGCAACCCAGAGTATGATAAGGCTATCAGCGAAGCCAATGCCACCGGCGACCAGACCAAGCGCATGGCCGCAATGCACCGGGCAGAAAAGATTTTTATTGACGAAATGCCTGTAATGCCAATTTACTTCTATACTCAACCATATCTTTTCAATCCCAAACTTAAAGACGTCGTACTGCCTTCCTTTGGTTACTACGGCGAGTTTAAATGGGCCTGGGTTGCTGAGTAAATATTTTTGACTAATAGGGAGGTATATGTGACCAACACATATACCTCTCGTTATATAAGTTAGCTTCAGGGAAAATTGGACGAAATGGGGGAGAACATGTTCAGGTTTATACTACGGCGTCTGGGATCTTCAATCTTGGCCGTATTTTTCGTAGTTACCATTACCTTTATGCTCATGCACGCGGTCCCCGGTGGCCCTTTCGCCAGAGAAAAAGCAATACCGTCAGAGATTAAGGCGGCACTGGAAGCCAGATATCACCTCAGTGACCCCCTCTGGAAACAATATGTAGACTATCTGGGCAATCTGGTCCATGGCGACCTGGGGCCGTCTTTTAAATACAAAGGGACAACTGTAAACGATATTATTAAACAATGTTTTCCGGTATCCGCTGTTTTGGGTGCGGTAGCAGTTTTGTTCTCTCTGATCGTTGGGATTTTATCAGGAATAGTTGCTGCGCTCAACCATAATAAATGGCAGGATTACCTGGCGATGTTTATGGCTACTATTGGTTTTGCAGTTCCCAGCTTTATTTTGGCGGGTTTCTTAATGTTTGTTTTTGCTCTGAAACTCCGCTGGTTTCCCGCTGCTCTGTGGGGAAGCACTGCCCAGGTCGTTTTACCGGCCCTGGCGCTGGCCGGGATGCCTACGGCTGTTATTGCCCGTTTTAT
>JAJZQD010000004.1:0-57152 GCA_021847735.1 Bacillota bacterium
TTACCAGTTAATTAGATACCACCTCCTGTACCAGTAGTATGAAAAAATAAACCTCCCGCCCGAAAGAAATAAGAATTCTTTCAGGGACGAGAGGTTGTTCCCGCGGTACCACCCTGGTTGGCCTGTCCGGCCCAGCTTGAAATGCGATAACGGGCATTAGCCGACTACAGCTTTTAAATGCTGTCCGTTAGGGGGTGGATTCAACATCTGGTTTTACCGGGTTACACCCGCCACCGGCTCTCTGAAAAAACCATTACGCCTACGGTCCCCGTCATCACGTTTATAATATACTGTTTGACCAAGGTTGTTGTAAAATATTTTACTACAAATTTGCACATCAGACAAGAAGAAACCGACATTTGTAACCGGAGAATTTTATTTTAGCATCTCCACAAACGCATCTATCCTCATTTTCGTTCTGGCGTCCAGGTGCAGCGGCCTGTCCCCTTCGATGGTCAGTACCGGGACCTTTAGTTTGCGCCTGATGATTAAATCCTGAATCTGGCGGTAACAGAAGCTTTGAGCATAATGGATAACCCCTTGTACATTTCGCCTCTCGATTTCCCGCAGGATATCCTCGAGCCGCCAGAAAATATCGTAAGGATATGTATAAAGAGAGTACTGTTCAACGATGTCACCTGTGTCAAAGGGCATTGTAAACTGCCGCTGAGTTTCGTTAAATACCACCCTTGCCCCTTTGTACTCCAGGTAGTCGTACAACTCCGTCATAATCGGGGGCACACCTATGTAGCCAAGCCTGATAGGGGCATCAATTTGGGGGGCATTTCCCACCGCCGCCAGGTACTTTTTTGCTTCTTTTCCGAACTTTTGGGGATCCCCGTTAAAATCGCTGCAGCATACCTGCCACAGGTGGTTGTCAAAACCCTTCACCCTGTTGTCCTGCCAGGTGAGCTCGTCTATCCGGTGGATAACCGACCTGACCAGGTCCAGGGTTTTTTTTGTTTTCTTGACCTGGGCCCAGTTCACTCCAAAGGCCCCCATCAATTTCTCAATCTGCAATTTCAGCATGTCCCTATCCCGGTCAAAGGGATAGGCAAAAGGTATAATCTCAATCCCCTCCAAATGCAGGGTCTCCATCAAAGCGTGGGTATTGCTGCAGTCACCCTGGGTAACAGCTATAACCCTTTTGATATCTTTGTCTCTGACCACACTGGTATATATCCCTTTTATCCATGAACAGAGGTTGCGCGGGTACCCCGCCAGTTCTGCATCTTCAATCATCGTCTGGGGGCTTTCGTCAGAAATAAAAATATTGTTTAAATCCACCGGCACACACCCGGCGGCATACACCACCTCTATTGGCACAGTGGTGGTAATCCCGATTTTGTTATCCACTTTGGTCCCACTCTCCAAACGCTTTCTTTACCCGTACTTATGTTTTAAGATTGCTAATGTCCTGCTCATTTCATTATTCACTATCATGTAACCTTCGTCAACCCCCATCCCCGGTTTGGCCAGGATCTGGTCAGGCCTGGTGGCTAAAGCGACATGCACACATACCCGGGCAGACCGGTCGGTTTCGTTGCAGGTACCCCCCAGGTAAGCGCCGACACTTTTGTCTTTGGCATAAAGTACAGCCGAGATGGTATTGTTAATCCCACCCAGGTCGGGGGTCTTAATCTGTACCATATCGCCCGCCCCGGCGTCTACAAATTCCCTGATATCTTCCAGGGTATTGCACCACTCGTCCGCTACTATTTCTATATTTATACCCTTACGCTCCTTGGTCTTGACCAACTCCACCAGGGCCGCTATCTGCCCTTCTTTGCTGCCCGCGTCTGTGGGGCCTTCAATCCGAAGTCTCAGCGGGGCCGCCGCCTCGGCCAGCCGGCCCATATATTCCACCATCCTGTCGGGGTTTTCAGCAAAGGCAATCCCGATAGTGCCGTAGACATCTATATGGAGCACCGGATTGTAGTCCTGCGAACCCAGTTCCCTAATCCGCCTCGTTAACCAGGTGATATATTCGAGTAAAAGCTCCCCGTGTCGGCCCAGTTTGGTTTCTACATTATTAATGAGCCCGTGGGGCAAAACCTGGGCCCTCTTGATGATCGCCTTGTCGGCATTGGTGTAGCGGTCATCCCCGGTTTGGGCAAACACCGGAATCGGCTCTCTGGCCAGTTCTGTACCGTATTCAGATGAGATTACTTCGGCCATTGTTACCTTTTTGGACTTTCCCACGGCATCGAGCAGGGCCTGGGTCACTCCATACCTGATAGCAGTATGAAACCTGAAGCCATTTTTCCTTTTCATAGTATCAAACTCCTCGGCTATGGAGCGAAAATCCGTCAGGAAGTGCCCCTTCAACCGGGGTGCCACCTCCTCTTCAATCAAGGGAATAAAATCCGCTGCCAGAAACAGCGGGGCCCTCCCGCCGGCGCCCGAGTACTGGACGGCAGCGCAGTCGCCGTAGCATATCTGCCCATCCTCCAGCACCAGGATGATTGATACAGATTCGCCTCGCTGGCGAATAGCGGAAAACCCGGTAGTGACCGGGCTGCCGCACAGGGCGCAGCCGTCTACCGTTGCCCCGCCGCATTTAATGGCCATCTGGTCGTCAAAGTAAAACCCGGCAACTCCGGGCGAAGTTATGACATCTACTATCTTCAAGTTCATTCCTCCTAGTGCCTCGGCCGCCCCACCAACATTCCCTTACTGATAGCGTAAATATCATCAATAACCATCTGAAAGCCGGGCTCCCGCTGTTCGCGGCGGCCCCTTTCGGCAATTTTCTCCCGGTGATAGTCTTTTATATCAGGTTCCATTGGCAGGTTCCCAAAATCAAGGAGCCTAACCGCCCCGTAGTTATCCCGCACCGGCATAATCTTGCCTGCGCTGACCCTGCTTGGGGCAAAGGGGACATCCAGCGTGCCGGCCTGAAACGCCCGTTCCGTACCAAGGGCCAGGTCTCCTTCCCCCAGTTCAAGGGCTTTTTCTATTAGGGCCCTGGTTTCTTTTTTGATTATAGCAATTTCTTCGTTAAGTTCTTTCGTCTCAGGCAGGGACTGGTCTCTGAGCATATTCAGGATTTGCCTCGTGGTCAGGATACCTGACGCATTGGCTTCCTTGGTGGGAATCCCCACCGCTTCATGAGGCGTCTTGGCAATCACTTTGGTAGCCTTGGCCAAAACCGCCGTCACGGCCCCCCAGGAAATGACACCATAGGCCTTGCTTTCGTCCTGGGGAAATCCCCCCATCCACTGGTGAAAAACCGTGGTTATTGCGACATTACCATATCCGAAACGGATATTGTATTCTTTGGCCAGCTCTTTCAAACTTCGCAATGCCGCGATATCCTGGATAAGGTTACCGCACTGGCCGTACCCCAGGGAGATGTTTCTAACACCCTGCTCAGCGGCGAGGAGGCCTTCGATTATAGCTATGGCATTGGAGATAGAAGGTGGTACCAGGGTTCCGGTGAGGGGTCCGAAGGGTTCCCTGTTTATGATAACCCCGTTTTCCGCGTAAAAACCCACCAGCCGGTCAACATACTGCCAGTCCCTGATGCTCCGGGAAATCGAAACATCTTTGCAATATGGAATGTTATATGAAATACCCCCACCCTCAAACGCGGTAAAACCGCCGGCCAGGGTTATCTCTGCCAATAGCCTGGCATCAGGGGTACCGTGCCTCACCTGAACCGGCACATCAACAGCCTCAACAACTCTCCGGCAGGCAGCCAAACCATGGTTGACTGCCGGAAAGCCGTTTAGCATTGACCGCCCGTGGGTCCGGCTTTCTTCAATACCGGTCTGGGCCTCCTTATACCGGTTAAGCCTGGTATAACTGTCAATAGTTGTTGGCAGGAGGTCTGCACCTCCCACATCCTGAAGGTACCTCAATAATTCTATAAGCTCCGTGACCAGGGCAACACCCGCTCTGGGCTGGGTAAGGGTCACCCCGGATTCCTCGGCCTTGGCAAGCCGGTCGCTGAATATTTTGGTTTCGGGCATATTTTTATGGTAACCAAGGGCTTCCTGTATCTCCACCTCGGCGCCGGTAGGCCATCCCAAAAGGACTTCCTTCCTCATGGCAGAAAACTCATCAAGGTCCCATTTCATGTTTCTAAGATGCACTAAAAAGCACCCTTTCATAGTCTCCTTATAATGTCAAATCCGGATTTCTGTAAGGTATTTTTTCATCATTCTCAGGGCAGCCACCGGCCTGATTTCAGCCAGAAGTCCCATCCCGGCCATAATATACTCCTTGTCCACCAGCACCTTGGGGTGCATGGGTTTTAACACCGTAGGCCGGCTCTGGTCAAAAAGTGCCCCTTTCATCAGTACAGCCGGGTTAGGGTGATAAACAATGACACCCCCGGTCCCAATGAGGCAGTTAATCTGGGTAAGGTCTTTTCCCGTCTGGACATATGAGGCCCCAAAGGGGGTATAAAACGTTTCCACTTTGCCCACATGCCTTTCAACAGCAATGTCCACTGCGGTATATGCCATGGCATTATCAATTTCCCTTGATTTTTCATCATCACTTAACATTCCCGGGTTACGGCAAATCTTTTTAATATGGCTTAAAACATCGTCCCCGGCCACCCGAAAGTTTTGCATCAGCCTCTGCAAACCGGCGCTTTCCAGCAGAGCCCGGGCACTGTATCTCATGCCCAGGTCTCCTTCTACCGTTCGCTTGGCAAAAGGTTCGGGCAGTCCTTTAAGCAAAATTCCGGCTTTGGTCGGTTCCCCGCCGGCCACCGAGTGAACATCGGTTGTCGCTCCACCCACGTCAACAACCAGCAAATCCTTTAGTCCCGGTTCACCTTCAAAACCCCTCGCCAGCAGTTCTGAGGCATTTAAGACAGCCGCCGGAGTAGGCATCAAAATCCTGTCAATAAACTCCTCCGCCTTCTTCAAGCCCTTGGCGGCAACTATTTTTTCCAAAAAAACAGCCCTGATGGTTTCACGGGCGGGTTCGATATTCAGGACATTCAACTCCGGCATTACGTTCTCGGTAATCCTGACATCCTTCCCCGCCCCGGCCAAGACAGAGCCGACCTCATCCGTCACCGACTTGTTCCCTGCCACTACCACAGGAGCATGCAAATTCACCGCACCCGCCAACATCCGGGCGTTATGGATGATTACTTCTTTGTTGCCCCCGTCGGTTCCCCCGGCTAACAGGATAATATCTGGCTGCTGTCCTTCTATTTTTCCCACTTCTGACTTTGATAACTCATGGGCGAAAATATTAATTATTCTGGCGCCGGCACCTAGGGCCGCTCTTTTGGCGGCCTCCACCGTGAGGTCCGGCACAAGACCGATGGCAATCATGCGCAGCCCGCCCGCAGCGCTGCTGCATGCAACTTTATACTTATATGGAGGGTTATTCAGCCCGGCAGAACTTTCCAGTTCCTTCAGAGCATTGAAAAAACCCTCCATAATATTTGTCTCCACTGTGGAGAAGGCTTTGGCCGTGGCCAAAACCGTTTCACTATTAAGGTCTGCAGCCGTAACTTTGGTGTAAGTACTGCCAAAATCAATCAAAAGCGCAATTTCCATCAATGCATCCCTCCGACCCCATCCACACCCAAGTCTTTCAGCAGTTGTGGTATAGCCTCTTCAGGCATTGTCCCCGGAGGATAGACCTGGTCAAACCCCATTTTCCTGTAAATTTCCTCCACTTCATGCCATTCTCTTTTCCCAACTACGAGGTTACCCCCCACATACATCAATATATCACTGATTCCGGCTTCCGTGGCTTTTTCCCTTAGACCCCGGCAGTCCAACTCCCCGTGGCCGTAAAGAGATGAAACGAGGATAGCCTTAGCCCCTGTTTCTATAGCAGCATTCACAAATTCTTCCTGAGAGGCCAGCACTCCGATGTTGATTACCTTGAGGCCGGCCTGTTCCAAGGCATAAGCCAGGATTCTGTTCCCAACGGCATGGACATCTGCCCCAATTACACCAAGGACAACGGTTACCTGGTGACCCATTAAATCTACCTCCACGAGCTTTACTATTTATTACTGTTCCCTATAAAGCTCAGGTAATACCTAACTTCGTTTAAGTTCCAGCAGCGCCGATTTCACAACATTAACCGAGCCCGCATCAGGCAGATACCTGAACTCAATTTCCGTTTTATGCTCCTTGTTCAAGTTTGTCACTTCCTTGTGGCGGTTTGGCGACACAACCACCGCATCCACCCTATCGATAAAATCCCGCAGCATGCCGGGGTCTTTAGTAGTAGTAGCAAATATTTCAAGGTGTTCGATGCCTGCTCTCCTAAGAGAACTTTTAATTTTGGCGACAAAGGTATCTGACAAACAGACTATGCCCAGCCTTGTTCCCTGAGGCAGGCGGGCAATTTTTACAATCGTCTCCAACTGCGGATCCAGGGCTATTCCCACAATGTCAATACCCTTGACTTTGACCAGTTCTTTTACCTCCTGAAGGTGAAAAAAGGTGGTCAGGACGAGATCTGTGGTAGTAATAAGCTTGTTACCCTCCTCAGGGCTGCAGCGAAAATCATCCAGCAGGATAGGCACAAAGGATACCCCCGGGTCAAGATGCAGGTCCCTTGAGAAATGGTCAAGCTGTTCCTTATTGCATTCTATGAAGGCAACCCTTACTTTGCTAAGCATCTCTTTCTTGGCCAGAACGCGCTGGTGAGTAATAACAAGGAATTCATCAATATGGAATCCCAGTTCGGCCGCTTCTTCAATAGCAATATCAACGATTTTCAAAAGCCGGTCCTTGCTTGATTCCCTGCGGTTTACCGCATCACTGTCGGTGACAAAGGTACCCCTGCCCTGGGTGGAAACAAGAATACCCGCCGCCTCCAGTTCTCTGTAAGCAGAACTGACTGTATTGCGGCTGATATTAAGTTTTTCCGCCAGTTCCCGCTCAGTGGGAACTTTTTTCCCTGCTTCCCACGCACCGCTCTGAATAAATTTTTTTATGTCGTTGGATAGCTGCAAATACATGGGAATGCCTTTTTTCCGGTCCAGATGAAAGGACATCAAAAAATCACCGCCAATGAGTTTTACTAATAACAGTTTACAAGTATAGTATATTATTTCCTCGTCTTCCTGTCACTTTTTTAGTAACTGAAAAAAAGTTCGCGAACCTGGCGAACTCTTCACTAAAAAGCGTGCATATTTCAGTTCCCTGTGCGCGCACCGAAGTAAAACATGATGCCCGCCGTCCTCAGGACGGCGGGCCAACACGCTATCAGTATTATCTTCTTAAATCAATCACCGGCGGCAAAGTAGCCAACGAGCCCGTCGGCAATGGCCTGGGCCGCCTTGTCACGGAATTGCCCGTCTCTTAACAATGCTTCATCATCCGTGTTTGAAACAAAAGCTGTTTCCACCAAGACGGAAGGCATAGCAGTTCCCCGCAGCACTGCGAAGTTAGCCTGCAAAATTCCGACGTCATTCGTCCCTAGCAGGCCGACTAAGCTATCCTGGACTTTGGCGGCCAGCTTTTGCCTTTGGGTGAACTGGGCATAAAGCCCGGGGCTTGAAGACGGTGCGTAATAGTATGTTGAAGTGCCTCTTCGGGCCGAACTATCCGACGAATTGGCATGTATACTGACAAAAACGTCGGCATATGCGTTGTTAGCAACCGTTGTCCTCTCAGAGAGACTTATAAAGGTGTCCCCTTCTCTGGTGAGCAGGACGTTGGCCCCCAGTCCGGCCAGCTTATCTCTAAGCCTTAAAGCGGTATCAAGGTTGAACTCTTTTTCCTCCAGGCCCGTGATCCCGGTAGCACCGGGGTCGTAACCGCCGTGGCCGGCATCAATGACTATTACCTTCCCTTTGATGGACGGTTCCGACAGGCTAACAGTCAGTACCTGGCCGCTTTCGTCAAGGGAGGATAGGTGGCTTACAGTCTTATTCAAGTCAAGTACTACCCTGACAGCCATAGGAGTCAGGCTGTATTGCGCCACTCTTACCCTACCGACCATCGTACCACTGGGAGTAAAATCGCTTAGGCTGTTTACGTCACAGTTCTCAATGTCAATTACCAGCCGTGCGGGGTTTTGCAATGAACTCAGACTAAACTTTATTGCGCCCTCACTCTTGATTATAAGCAGTTCTTCCCCGTTTGCCCCGTTCTGATAGTCAATACCGGTAAGTTTTTGGGTCGGTTGAGGGGCTCCTTGGTCACTGGGGGTCCCGGGGACTGATCCGGGAGTTTCGGGTTCGGGTTTGGGTGGATTGGGCGGGTTAGGTGAGTTGGGGTCACCTCTCGACGGGTTATCTACCGAACGGATCTCAGCTAACCATCCTGCTATCCATCCCTGCCTGTTGCTTGAAAGATTAACCATAAACCAATCGCCGCTCTGTCTCACAATAGTGAACTGTTCTCCGGCTTTTACCTTGGCCATTACGCTGAACCCAGTACCTGCACCGGTACGCACGTTTACGGTTGTTCCTTTGACAATCAGGTACGTGCCTGATGTAATATTAGTACCTGAACCGTTTCCGGTATTACCGGGTTGATGATTACCGTTTTTGTCAGAACCACTGCCGCCTGACTTGCCGCTGCCGGTACCGGTGTTGCCGGCTCCGCTGTTTGCAGGAGTTTGTTGGGTCTTCAAACTAACCAGCCAATTTGCTATCCAACCGTACTTGCCTTTTCCCAGGTTAATCTGGTACCAACCGCCTGATTCCTTAACCATAGCAAATTCCTGGCCTTTGTTAACCCTGCTGACTTTCCCATAACCCGTAGCTGGGCCGCTCCGAACATTCACATTGTTAGATTTAACTACAACAATTTTAACTTCTTTTGCGCCTTTGTCCGGCTTAGAAGAGCTGCTTCCGGCACTCGTTCCCTTCAATATACCCAGATAAGTATTGATTACCCATCCCGATTTACCGTTAGAAAGCTTTACTTTATACCAATTGCCTTTTTGGTCTAGTACCTGCAGTTTTGCGCCTTTAACGGCTGCACCAACCTTGCGGTAATTTGTACCCGGACCGGACCTTACATTTAAACTGGTAGCAGAGACAATTGCTGTTTTGCCTGCGGCAAAGGCGTTCCCGGGATACACGGAATTTACACTGAGCAAAAAAGCGACTACCATCATACTTGCGAAGAAGGTAACTTTAAGCTTACCCGACAATCATGTCACCCCCTTTCCTTGTTAACCAAAGCATTCCTGTGTTACTAGATTTTAGAAATGCCTCTTGTTTCTAGGGTTCGACATTTTTGTCGAAATTCCTTCATGGTTATAGCTGGAAATACTGGAAAAGCGCGTCTAGTTAGGTTCCCTAAGCGCACGTTTATCTGTACTTTGTACTTTTGGTTTTCCATAAATGTGAAAAACATATGCTTTTCCGAAATACAAAAGGGGCTGTCCCAAAGGTCAATTTGGGAACCCCTAATGTTTTTCTCTTCAATTGAATCAAAAGAGGCAGTCTGCTTAAGTTTTGGGGCCTGGGCAGGTGTGTTCCGGAGAGGGAGGCTGACGTCCGCCGGCCCGCGATCCGCGCAGCGGGAGCGGTCTTTTGCCGGCTGAGTTGTTGCTCCCTCGCAGAATACACCTGCCCTGGCCCTAGCTAGCATAAGAGGCCGCCCCTTTTGGGACAGCCCCCTTATCGTTGGCAAAGTATCCTGAACTCTTGCGAAAAGGGCTATTTTACTATCTGCGGATTCCGGCTTACAGGCACCGACAGGTCCATGTGCCCGGCCAGGGTATCAACCTTTTGCCCTTCCACCAGAACTTCCACCTTTTCAACAGTCGGGAATTGGGTCAATGTGTTTACCAGGGAGTAAACGGTCAGGATTTCCCCACTGGAGCCTCCCCAGTGATTATCCCTGAATTCTTTGCTGAAATCAACGGTACAAAGCCCGTTTTGAATGTTAATATCCAGTAAGTCTGTCCCCTCCGGCATCGTTCTCATAAGCCCTTTCTCTTTGGGTCCGGCAATTAACTGTTCTACTGTTGCCCTGGCCAACCCCGCTTCAAAAGGAATCTCCCTTTTTTCCGCCTTAAGGAAATCTCCGCCTGGTTCAGCAAAGTACAATGCTACGTTAACTTTTTCAACACTGTCCTGCTGCTTCTGACTTATGGCCGCCGCTTCAGTGGAGTCCTGTTTTTCCTGCTTATCAACAGGTGTACCGGTGGGGACTTGTCCCTTTATTCCGGCTGCAGGTTTCGCAGTTTTGTTCCATTCTTTACCGAAAATCATCCGGTAGTGGGTTTCTTTCATCCTGTCCCAGGAAAACTTCTGTACCTCAGTACAGCCCGATGATATGCCTAAGAATAACAGAATCCCTATTCCCGCCAAAAGCTTTTTCCCGCTCACCTTTAACACTTTCACAAGTTGTCCCTCCCCAATTTTTTTAAACTGTTTGTCCTTCACTTCAATGTATTAGGGGGGACAAGTATATATTCCATATTTTTTTAATATTTTTTTACCGCCCGCACAGTTGGCGCGCGTTTTTGCCGGCTGAATTGCAAAAATCGTGACAACGGCGGGCCCTGAGGACTTACTGACGCTTTATCCTTCAATTGAAAATCAATAAAATAACCCTGCCATTAATACCAATGCTATCATTAGAAGTATAAACTTTATAAGTTTCAATTTATCCCAATTCCAAGACTCCACCTTCTATTAGGTGGAGTTTCCACTTTTCTGCTTCAGTGGGGGTAGAGTCCCCCACTGAAGTTTCGATGTTCAGCTTTAGCTGAACGAGTTCACTGCCTCCTTGTCCCGGTTAATTGATTTAACTGCGTATAGGAGGAGTTGGCAGTATACTGCGAACTCTTATTCACATCATAGCCCCTTCCCTCTAACCTTGCCGGTGTAAATTGTGGGCCACTTCAATAGTCTACTGTCTTAATAGCCAAGAGTTATAAGCAGCCCCAAGACCGTAGGAATCAATATAAAATACAAAAGTACCCGTGCAACATTACTTCGTTTTGTGGCATGGTCGTTGTTGTCCGAATTATTTAAACCTGATTCAGCATCATACGAATCTAAGTTGGTTTCGTATTCGTCCTCAAAATTGTGGAATTCTGACTCATCCTCTAAATGGGCTAATTGGCAGCTAAGTATTTCTTTAGCCTTGTCATAGTCACTTTCCAACACATATATTTCAATTCCCTGGATTGAAAAACCCATATAAACTTTCAAATACCCTCCGCCGCCGGGATATTTTCTTAACGAAGGAATTCCGTGAGATTTCAAAATCGATTGAATCAAATTAGCCTCAGTTTCGTTACCAACATTAATTAGCAATACCTCTGGTTCATCCTTTAGCTGATTCCCAGGCTCATCCTTTGGCTCATCTACCTGCTCTAAACGATCAACTAACTCCACCCAGCATCTGCTGCATAAGTCGTCTTCCTCTTGAAATTGTCTGCATTTGGGACACCAAGGCATTTCGTTCACCCCTTTACTCAGGCTTTGTTCCGCCAAATATGGCAAAATTGGCGTACCGCCAATGACATCCACCATCTATGAAGCCTGCCTCATTAAGCCAGACCAGTTGATTTTCAACTGTAGCCGGGATATCTTCTGCTAAGTAAGTATTGAACCACTTTTCATCATCTTCGCCATTGGTTCTGATAAATTCACGCCATCATATTCAAATGCTTCCTTTGCAAAATGATTGCTTACTTGTTCTATGTTCATATATTTTACCCCCTTATTTATTCGGCTAAGGCTATTTTGTCTAGTACTTTGGCTGGAAACGAACTTGTCGAAATATTGCCCTCTTTTACGTTTCTATTTTAAGCATGAGGATTTAAATCTCCGGTTTTGGTTTATTTATTTTTTTGCGTTTTAGCTGGGTTAATGAAGTTTTAGCAGGTCCATTGTTTGGATTCAACTTTAAACACTCATTGTAATATTTCGTTGCATTTGTCTTATCCCCAAGTTGAGTATAGCAAAATGCTATGTTCAACAAGGCAAGTTCTTTGTAGCTGTAACTACTTGTACTTAGAAGAATTAATGACCTATATTTATCTAAAAAAGGATGTTTGTCAAAATAGTCATACACCTGTTCAAAAAGTCCTATAGCTTCCTTAAACTCACGATCTTTGGTGAGTCTAAGACCTTTTATGAGGTTGTTTGTAATCGTATATCGGACTACTAACTTGTAGGCTGTCAAAATCAAACAACTAATGAAAACAATAATACTGTAGTCAGTGGTTAAACGTAAAAAATAAATGGCTAAGCTCAGTAACAAAACAACTGAAACAGTAGGTATTATTTGCTCTATCCCGGTTTTCCGAACCAATGGTAAGTACAAAAGTTTTCACTCCTTTTTTTAAGAGAAGAGTGGTTCCGGTTTGCACCATATACTCTCTATAAAATTTCTTACTTCTTGATACTGGGCTGCCCTTTCCATCTTGGTGCTAATTAACGAAAGATGGTTGCGAGAAGCAACCAGAGCTTCCCTAACTCTTGAATTCATGGAGCTAACTCTTGCCACTTCAACTTCTGAGTTTGGTAATGTGCGTTCAATATCAAATAAAATTACTCCTAATCTGACTTTTATTAAGTCCGGTAAACAATAACACTTTTCAATTTGTTTTGAAATCCCATTAATTGAACTGGAAAGTCCCGCAAGATGTACGTCACTACTTATATTATAATCAGTTAAAAGAATGTCAATAATTGTTTTATGTGAAATAGTATTATTAACTGCTTCTTTCAACCAATCAATTGGCCGGGTTCCTTTGGGTGTAAAAGAAATTAATCCGGGATTTAAGTGAGCTAATAAAAGGTGAGCTAATTCATGTGCTTCTACCTGAATAGTTTCTTCATTAGATAAACTATTTAAAATTAATATTTTGTACGAGGACAGTCCTTGATTTATGATATAAGCCGGGCAGATTCTGGATAAACGTGAATCGCAAGTAAATTTTGTTTTAACAGTACATAAACCGGAAACCTCTTTTCTCAATTTTTCCAGATTCATTTGACATACACCTTCATTATCCAACAGGATGTGTCCGTCACTTCAAGTGAATCCTGATTATCTATAATGTAATCATACAGCCGTTACAGAAAAGTAGTTTGGCATCTTTTTCCTCAACATGCTATTAGTTCTGTTAGGAATCGAATTCATCTCTAAAAAAACATTTCATTACCTAGAGCCTTCCGCTAATACCAACGCACAAGCGCCAGGAAGTACAGCCCAAGAATAATCAAAATTACCCCGCCGGCCAGGGTGACATAGTGGGAGTACTTTTGAAACCGCGGCAGCTGTTTGATGGCTGCGGTAAAAGTCCCTGCGATTATAAGCGGCAGGCCGTGGCCCAACCCATATACAAAGAGCAGCCCGGCCCCGTAATAAAAATTCCCGGTTGAGGCAACATATGCTATAATAACTGCCAAAACCGGGGTGGCACAGGGCGACATAACCAGGCCGAACATCAGCCCAACCAGGAAGGACGGTAGAATTCCCCCTCTTTTCAAAGGCAAACTGCCCATGGTAGGAAACCTGATGTTTATCACTCCCAGCAACTGTAGACCCATTATGATAGCTACCCCGGACAGAACATAGTACCAGGTTTTGCCGATTTGGCCGAATACCTTGCCCAGTAGTACGGCTACTACACCAAAGAGGGCAAACGTAACAGACATCCCCAAAACAAAAGCCAAGGACATCGCAAACCCCTTCAGCTTGGACTTTTCAGCCTGCTCCCCATAGCCCCCGATATACCCCACGATTACCGGAATCATAGTAACAATACAAGGGCTGATACTGGTCAAAATACCTCCAATATATACTACTACAAAAGCCACAGGCGAAAAGCTGCTGATGGCATGAGGCAAAATGTTGTTAAAAAAGTTCTGGAGCATTATAAGGGTATCCTTTCAGAATAATATTGGCAGGCCCTGTCACCCTTTAATTGCTTGGGAAATCAGAGAATCGAGGGTTTCCCTGGGCCGGTTCTCTATCTGGGAATACTCAATCCGGTTTACAATATTGCCTTTACCGTCCAGGATAAAGTAAACGGGAATATAGTAAATATTGAACCGCTCGGCAAGGGCACTGCCCTCCGGGGTAGTGACATCGGCAACTATAAACTTCATGTCCCCGCCGTATTTGTTTTCCAAAGCCAGCACCACCGGCTCCATCTGCCTGCAGGCCAGTCACTGCGGCGAGTAGAACTCAAGGAAAACCCGTCGCCCGTTTTCTGCAGCCTGCCTAAGTTTTTCAGCAGGCTGCGGTGTCACAGTAAACTGGCGCACCCGACCTGTCCGCGCATTATAGTAGGGTACCGCAAAAATTACCCCTACCGCCAAAACTACCAGGACAAATATGACTATTTTCACCTTTGTTTTCAAGAGTATCCCTCCGCTCCGTCCCGCAAGTTATACCGTTATTATACCACCAATAATATTTATCGAGTATCCCTCAGTCTATTCCTTTTAAAGACTGCCGACCACTATGTATTATTTTTAAGCTGGTGTTAAAACTAATTGGGGAGGTGACGAATATGAGGGATGATGCCAGGGAACAGCTTGATATTATCAATGCCCAGATAAGAAAAGCCAAATCCTCTCTTGAGCAAATGGAAGACTCTGATTTGCCAAAAAACCTGCAAATGGAAGCTGTAGACGTTATTCCAATAGGCCTGCCGCCAGAAGAAGAAGAAAAGGCTGTCCCAAAGTAACTGGGCCCGCCTCTTTTTTGTCCATGAAAGCCAGGAAGGGGCAGTCTTACTTTTTATCCAATCAGACTCAGAACATGTTCGATGATTTCATTTGAGGCTTTAATGTCACCCAGGGCCATGATATGTATGCCATCAATGTGTTTGTAGACCTTTTCGACAAACTCGCAGGCAATTTTGGCCCCTGAAACGCCTTCCCGTATTTTGGCCATCACGTCATCGGGTATATCTATCCCTTCCACATGGTCATTCATGTATTCGGCCATCTTTACACTTTTCAAAGGCATAAGCCCGATAATTACCGGTTTTCCGTATTCCTTCATCTTTTCCACAAAGGATAGGGTCTTTTCCGCATTATAACTGGGCTGGCTCTGGAAGAAGTCAACACCGGCCTCAACCTTACGCAAAACCCTGCTGTAGACGGCGTCCATGTTTGCAGCCGTTGTACTGGTAGTCCCGCTGACCATGAAATCCGTGGGGCCCTTGAACTCTTTGCCGGTGGCATCAAGACCTTTATTCATATCTTTTATTAAAGTGATCAGTGACATGGTATTAAAATCATACACTGCCGAAGATTGAAAAGGCCCGTGGTGCGGCGGGTCCCCGGTTGTCGGCAGCAGAAACCGGATTCCCAGGGCATGTGCTCCCAGGAGGTCCGCCTGTGTCCCCAGCAGGCTGCGATCCCGGCAGGTAAAATGCGGTACAGTGTCAATCCCCAATTCCGACTGCACTATATGGGCCAAAGACACAGAGTTAATCCTAAGCCTGGCCATCGGGCAGTCGTGAATATTGATTCCATCTAATTTAATATAACTCCTGGCCTTTTCCAAGGCTGTCTGCACGTCTGTCCCTTCAGTGGGCCCCAACTCCGTCGTAATAACAAATTGCCTGCCAAGTTTCTCCTTTAATCCCATCCTGAATCCCCCCGAAAAAATCAAATACTCCTGAAATATTTTATTCTACCTCAATACTGGTATTCCTCCCAAAATATTTCAAAAAATAGGGGCGTCTCAAAGACATCCTATTTGCTTTGGGCTAAAGGGCAAGGAAGAGGCAGGTATATTCCTCCAAGCGGCAACAACGCCGTTCGGCCAACCACTCCTTGCGGAGTGATTAGCCGACGACGTCAGACCGCTCTCCGGAACACACCTGCCTCTTCCTTTTGCTTTGAGCGAAAAGCGAAATAGGATGCCTCTTTCGACTTTTGACAAGGGTACTAAATTGCAGGCCGAGTTTAAACCCGAATCTTCCGGTGGCGGTTATAGGGCTGAAAGACTGCCTCAATTATTGTCTGGGTTTCATCGAAAACAACGGTGGCATTGTGCATGAATTCTTCCCTGAAAAAATATCGCAGGTCACAGAATTTTACCACCTGTTTACCGTCTTCCATGCAGTGATATATGTGAAAATACGGCGTAAAATTTTGAAATATATGCCCCAGTTTACTGTTCAGGGCTTTTTTAATCAAGGTGTTTTTGGGGTACTTGTTCAGGACCTTTTTGACCCCGGGAGACAGGGAAAAACATCTCACTTCCCCAATGATGTAATTATCCGGGGTCTCCACAAAAAACGACCAGTTCCACAGGCTGATCATCGCTGGCATTACCACTACCCTTTTGGCGCCTTTGTCTGCATATTTTCGCCATAGTAACCGGTGCACTTTAAGCCTCATTGAGAACCTTATCCCCAGGTATGCGAGAGCCAGCCAGAATGCGGTTTTCGCCACACCCCCGGGCATTCCGGGCCAGAAAACCACACCGGCAAAAATAATGATAATTATCGGGTCGGCCAATACCAGCAGGTTAAGGGTATATTTCTTTTGGCTAAAGGGCCATAGAATTTTTGCCCCGTAGGAATTTAAAATGTCCAGCAGGAGGTGAGAGACCGCACCCAGGATAGTCCATAAAAAAATAATACCGGGTTGGCTTACCCCCATTACCAGCCATAAAGCAAAGGCTATGACTGTCGAAGAGAAGAGCACACCGGGAATTGAATGGGATGACCCCCTGTGATGGGTAAGATAAGGTATATCCCCACATAACTGTAAAACAATATCCAGGTCGGGCGCCAACGCCCCCAGCACAGCCCCCAGGTGTAACGGACTGGCCAACGACAGCTTTTCCCCCGTAAGGGCGGCAACTCCCATCCCGACTAGTGCATGAGTCAGCGGATCCATTATATTTCCCCCCTCCCGGCAGAATCCATTATATCACATAGATTCTACAAGTTTCTGCAGGGAAATACTGGCCAAAATCAGACAACCTCCTTTTTACTCTTGGTTCTTCCCGATATAAACACATTGCTGAGCAAGGCCGCCGGAAGCCAGGCCAGTACGGCCCCGGCCAGGCCCAGGGGCCATGAGTTTAAAACTCTGATTAAATACAGGGCAAAAATAACACACACAGTGCATCCAATCATTCCGGAAACGGCGCCCCTTGCCACGTCAGCAGCCTCGGCGTCTCCGTCCCGTAAACCGGCCATACTTACAGCAGCCACCATAACTGCAGGAAAAGCCGCAAACACACCACCGATAAACTTGATTGGCGAGTAGACAGAAATCACGTAGCACATCACAACTGCGGCGCCTCCCAAGCAGAACCGGATAATAATCTCCTTTATATCCAAAAACCGTGCCGGCATAAATATCACCCTATCAAACCAGTTTTGGTAATTACACTGTAGATAATTGCCACACAAACCACCCATATTGCGAGGGCAAAGGTCAGCCCCTTTTTCCAACCCTGCTGCCGAATAATTAAATACGCCGCTATAGCGCAGACAATATTGCTCACCATACCGACCAAGGCTCCCCTGGAAACCTGCAGAGTAAGGGGTAACCCCTCTTTTGCAGATATCCCCACAGCAACGGCAACAATGGCGGCAATGTATACCGCCGGGAAAGCGGCAAATATCCCGCCCCATCTACCGCCCAACCGGCGGGCCAACACGTAGGACGCGGCAACTGCGCCGCCCCCCAGGATAAAACGTATTAAGATTCCCGAAACAGTTAAACCCACGTGACCCATTAACGTTATTCCCTCCTGTACTAATAAAAATATAATACGCTCAGGCACTCTTAATTGCAATCATATTTAAAGATTTGAGCCCTAAAAAAAAAGAAGCCGTTTTGGCTTCTTTAATTATTATTGATTAACTGGGGCTTAACAGACCTGTCTGCGCTCAGCCTTCCCTCGTGGAGTAAGTCGATTACCGTCCTTAAAGGTATACCGGTGCTGTCGATGATTTCGTTTATCCCCGCACCGTTGTTTAAGTGCAGATAATCTTTGATTTGGGACATTAACCTTTCCCGTTCCAAAACGCATTCATGGCAGCAGCCCCCATATCTGTCAATTGTTAACTTTCCACAGACCATACAGTTAACGAGTTCCATATGCAACCCCTCCGTCCGGCTAGTTGTTAAATAGGTATAACCAATAATACGCTTCCTAATTTGTTTTTGAGGGGGGTAGTTTTGACAATATTTTTTCCCTGGTCCAGGATACCGTTTTTCCGGCCAGATACCTCATTATGCTTAATGCACCCATCCTAATGAAGGAAAACAACCCGGTTACCTCTCTGGGCAAGCTTTCTTTCCCGGAAAACAGCCTCGGCCCGATGTCCTCTATCACCAGGGGGATACTATTGTCAAAAAGCATTTGAAACACCTTCCGGCGGATCGCTGCGGGCATTTCGCTCTGTCTGAAATGAATTTCCCGGCTGAGGTCAAGTTCTTTTTTCAACCATCGACTGGCATAAGTCCGCCCCACATTGAAGTCATGCTTCATAAACCCCGAATCCAAAAACCCGCCGAAATTACCAAAAATTACCCCGGCCAGTTCTCGTTGAGGGTTTTGGGGTTTAATCATCTCCACGGTAATTTCCTGCTTATTACGCAGATCAGCCACCTGTTCCAACAGAAAACAGTATTTTACAAAAAAATCTACATTGTTGACTTTTTCTATTTCACTACTATAAGCGTTCCTGATGCGCTTTTCCTCGGCTTCCAGATAACCGGCCGGGTCAATGCCCAGGATAGTTTTGCCTTTAAACAATGCCACCTCACGACAGAGTTCATTTAAAGCATGTACTTTACCGGCGGGAAACCGGGCAGAATCCCAAATGTCAGCCATAGCAGAAACAAATGAATTTTTCCAGTTAAGTCTCCTATTGACTTTTTCCAGGAGCAGCAGGTCCTGATAAAGGGTTTGGTTGCGTGGAATAGTCCAGACTGCTTTACTGACAACATCGAAGACCCCATATTTTCCCCGGTGAGCAATATCTCCTACCGGAGGTGACGGGTCTACTACCAAAAATATCCTTTCCCACCCGTCTTTCTCGTTTTTGACCGGAAGCTCGTTGACGATCTCTATAGCCCGGTTCAGGGGTTGGTTGTTGACAATCCCGCCATCCGCAAAGTTAAAGTCCCTGCCTTCATTATCCCGAAAATTATATTTTGCAACTCTTCGGAATTCGTCACTAACCCTTAGAATGGTCTTGTGTTCAAAAGCAGCCGGGTATGCGCTGGAAGCCCGTACAGCACTCCTCAGTCTGTCCCAGTCCCTGAAGCCCGGTTCAATCTGAAACTTTAAGGCATCCTCATAACCTATAGCGCTGACAGCAAATTCGTCTTCCTTGGCCCTGTGAATTTCATATTTAATTCCGTCCAGGTTTGTGACAACGACCACCAAGTTGACGACGCTGTCCTTTACCGGATATAAAACTTTTCCGGCTGATGGCGGGCCAATATATTTGGTTATAAGTCCTTGTACCTTGCTGCTTGAGAGTAAAGATTTGTCCCCGGGGTTTAACCTCAAAAGATCATCCAACCTTACTGACAGCCAAGCCTCTTCGATATATTGCGGGTCGGTCCCAAAAACCAAGGCCAGGGCCGTAAGAGCGCCGGTTAAAGCCCCCGCGGAAGTTCCCACGATTACGTCAATCTCAAGCTCAGGATTATTCTGTTCATGAATATATTTAACAATTTCGTAAGCCACCCCTGCCTCGAAACTGCCCAGTGAAACAGCCCCCGTAAAAACCAGGGCTAATTTTTTTTTCGTCCTGGCAGGCACAAAAAACCCTCCTTCACATTTAACAGCGGAAACCGTTGGGCGGCATAGTCCGGCTGACAACGCCAGCCGCCTCTTATCGGCCCCTACTTACTATATATGGTATGCATTCGATATTTTTTACGTTTTATATTGCGCACAATTTCCCTTATCGGACAGGATTTGACAAGGTTTTTGTCGAAGTACACCCTCACAAAGATTTTTTCCCTCACGTATATAAAGGTAACGAGGTGTTAACATGACCCCGGAAGGTATCAGCAAAGTCTTACAGGCTATCCTTAGAATTCAGGCCGGAGATATGCAAGCCCGGGAAGATTTCCTCTTTGAATACAAACCGTTTGTGGCCAAAACTGCTATGAACCTCTGCAAACGCCCGCTTGATTGGGGAGAGCGGGATGAGTTAAGTATTGCCCTGATAGCGTTTAATTCAGCAATTGATTCTTACGACCCAGGCAAACGTGTACCCTTTTTGCCTTACGCCAGGGTAGTGATTCAAAACAGGCTGAAGGACCATTTCCGCAAAGAGTCCCGAATACAGGTCGAAATCCCGTTGGAAACTCAAACCGACGAAGGAAAGACAGTAAGCCCGGCCGAAATCCAGGCCGCCTGGGAAAATTATAATGACAGGACCATCGAAGACGAAAGACAGGACGAACTGGTGGAATTCGAAAAACTGCTGGGTAACTTTGGGATTAATTTTGAGTCACTGGTGGAGGTATCGCCCAAGCACATGGACTCGCGCCAAACCTTATTTCAGGTGGCCAAGCGTGTGGCCGAAAAAAAAGAGCTGATAGACTATGTGTTAAGCAAAAAACAGCTCCCAATCAATGAACTGATTCTCTCCACCGGAGTCAACCGGAAAACCCTGGAAAGGGGCCGCAAGTTTATTATCGCCACGGTTCTTGTTATTCACCATGCTATGGAGTTTCCATATGTGCGTTCATACATAAACCTGGGGGCCAACTGAAAGGATGTTCCTTATGAAAGACAAGGGAATTGTAGTCAAACTTAAAGACACACATTGTATAGTCCTTTCTAAAAACGGGACTTACCATAGGGTGCCCCTGCCCCGTAATGGAAACATCCGGGTGGGAGCAGAGACGGAGTTTAGCACTGTTAACTGGTTCCACTACGTGAAGCCGGCGTTGATGGTCGCCACTCTGCTTATTCTTGTGCTCGGGTTCGGTCTGTTCCGAAAGGCGGCAGCTCCAGAAGCCTTTGCTTACGTATCCCTCGATATCAACCCGAGCGTTGAGCTTGAAGTGGATAAGAACCTTAAAGTATTAAGTATACACCCGTTAAACGATGATGCGAAAAGGTTACTGTCAAAAGTTCAGGTACGGAATGCCGAACTGTACACCTCGATAAACTCCATCATGGCAGAAGCCGTCCAGGAAGGGTACCTGAAACCCGGTCAAAAAAACTACGTGTTATCAACAATAACGTTGAATAATAGCTCATCCGCCAAGATTAACTACGACAGTTTTGCTCAAAACATGGAAACCGCTGTGCAAAACAAGGACCTGGATATCAAGATTGTAATCCTGTCTACCGATATTGCCCTCCGCAACGAAGCGGCCGGTAAGGGTTTGTCCACCGGAAAACTTGCAGTGTATAAGGATGCGGTTACCTCTGGGGATAAGGTAACTCTTGAGCAGGTAAAAGAAAACAGCATAACTCAACTGGTAAACATTTATAAAATAAAACTTTTACCGAATAACAAAAAACTTATTATTAAATCAATGGAAATCCCCCCGCGGGGCAGCAATATCCCTCCGGAAGATACCAAACACGGAGAATTCTCTAATATTGATGAAAAAACCGATGAAACCGGGCTGGAAAAAGATAATCCTAAACATCAAAACGAGGACTCAATCCTTAAGCAGGACGAAGGTAATAACCGGCACACTGGCAAAAACAGATCCCCCGATAATAATATAAACCGGGAAAACGATGAGAACGGGTTCCGGAACGATACAAAAGAGGTGAAGCACGAAACCGACAAAAAAGGGGAACCGGAAAAAGAACAAAATAAGGAATATAATCAAGAAAAGGACCGGGAACGTAATGATGCCAATTTGGGCGACAATCACAAGCAAGGGCAGGGTCAAACACCTGCCCCTTCTGAGCGTCCAGGGCATAACACCCCATCCGATGGTGAAGACCAGCCATCGTCCTCTTCAAGTGGCGAGGGACAAGTGTTTTCACCTTCAAGTGGGACAATCCAAATTAACTAAACATGAATCATCTAAATGACCAGTTACCTTATATTTTCCTCCCCAATTGAATCAAAAGGCAGTCTTTTGAAAAAAAAAGGAAGATGCAGGTGGGTTCCGCAGAGCGGTCTGACGTCGTCGGCCAATCACTCCGCAAGGAGTGATTAGCCGAACGGCGTTGTTGCCGCTCGGAGGAATATACCTGCATCTTCCTTTTTCCCCTATAGTTGGGCTGTCTATTATTCAACAACAAACCTGTCGACGAGCTGCTCCATCTCCATGGCTGCCTCCGCCAGGCCGTGGGCAGCAGCGGCAAGACATTGGGATGTGGCCGCCTGTTCCTCTGTGGCTCCGGTAATGGATTCCGATGCTTTGGCGGTTTCCATGGCAATCTCAAGACTATGGTCCAAATCCTTTACAAGAACTTCACTCCGGTCGCTAATGGTTGAAGCCATTTCATAAATTGTTTTCAATTGAGCCGACAAGAGTTTGGCGCTGTCAATTATCAGGTTGATGGAAACTACAGTATCCTCCAAAACCCGCTTGCCTTTATCGACTTCACCGGCACCGGAACTCATAACCTGTACTGCCTCCGAGGTTTTTCGGATATTATTGGTGATAATATCTTTAATTTCTTTGGCAAATATCGCCGTTGATTCCGCTAACGAACGAACTTCCTCGGCTACCACGGCGAAACCCCATCCGTGTTCACCGGCTCTGGCGGCCTCTATAGCTGCGTTGAGGGCCAGTAGGTTGGTCTGCTGTGCTATCTCTGTAATGGTATTGGTAATCCTTTCAACCTGGAATGACTGCGCGGCCAGTTCCTCAATAACCTGAGCGGACTGGTCAAAGGAGTGGTGAATCTTATGCATTTGTTCTTCAGATGCACTTAGGTTAACCATGCCCTCGCCAGCCCTGGCCAGGGAGTTCTCGGAATGCCGCAGGCCCTCCTTCGAGAACCGCACCATGTTACTAATAGCCGAAGTTATATCCTCACCGAATCTCTTGGCAGAACTAATGCTGATAAGCTGGTTTTGGGCGCCGCCGGCCACGTCCTGGGTGTTTGCGGCAATCTGAGTTGATGTACTGTTAAACTGGTCTATAGAGAAGCTCTGTTCTTCGCTGGCCGACCGGATCCGCAGGGCAAAATCCTGCATTTTCTTAACAATTAAGCTTAACCCGAGGCTCATTTTATTTGTTTCAAATACCAACTGTCCGATTTCATCCCGGTATTTAGGGGTTACAACCTTTGTCAGGTTTCCTTGTGATATTGCCCTTGTACCTTCAAAAACAGCACCCGAGATATCGGAAAGTCGGCCTTTTACGAAAAAAGCTATAATTATACTGCACACAAACCCCGAGCCAAATACAATAAACGGCTGTATTCTAAGAAAATATAAAACCGCGGCCAATATCATGGGACTGATAAAAGCTGCTACCAGTTTGAAACCGAGGGATTTTTCCCGGATTACGAACCCCACCCGAATAGCATAGGCCTTTTGGTCGTTGACATTCACGGGGGTTGACGCATCGAGTATAACCTCGCCCGTATTACGGTAATATACCTGCAGTAAAGGCGCAGTTGTCCTGGCCGCTCTAAGGCCCACTTCATCTTGGAACAAAATTCCCTCTCTGAGCCTGTTCGTATGGATAAGGGCCTTTCCGTGGTCATCCACCAGTAAGATGTACTCCAAACCCCCGAGGTTTTGGTCAAAAAGCCGGCGGAGTGACTTCTCGTGGTATTTCAAATCGCCGTTTTGTTCCAGTAGCCGGCCGCAGCTGGCAGCCAGTTCGTTCGCCCGGATTGTTACTTCTGCCCCTTTTGCACTTCGCAGAAGTTTTTCTTCATTAACCTTGCTTTCTCCGTTCATTAGGTTCCCCCCGTATTGTGACAGGATACGAATACAACTAGCAAAGGGTGGAAAAAACTTATTTATAAGTTTCGACAAACTTAGTCCGAAACCTTCTTTTTTTTCTCCGATTTGGCAGATATTACTAGCTGGCTCCAAAGTAGGGGTGAGCAAATGTCCTTTAGTTTGACCTGCCTGTATTCCACCGCCCCGTAGAAGGGAGTTTTGGTGTAATCTGAGACCATGGGCCGCGGGCAGGAAGCTTCATTAATTATCAATGAACCGTTTCTGTCTTTTAATTTGAACCACTTCCTGACTAACTCGTCTTCCCCCGAATTCACGATTGCCGCCCTTAACTCTTTGGCTGTTCGGGTTGACGGGCAGCAAATAAACGTCCGGCAGACCAAAGGTCTTCTATGATAAGACCTGCATATTTTCTTTTCACTATCCAAAAACCGGCATCTGCCCGAATCATCCAAGCCCAGGGTAATATCTACGACTCTCTCATCCACAAACACATGGAGAGATTCTTCAATGGTTTTCCTTAAACCGGTGTCAGTTTCCCTTAAGCTTTCACCGGTGAGGTTGAAGGTATCAATCAGGGTAACAGGAATGCGTTCCTGGCAGCATAATTCACATCCAAAACAGGAACCCAGTTCTGGCATGCGGGACCGGAAGCAAACATTGTCCTCAATAAAATGCTCAATGGCATCAATATAGTCCTGTACAGTTGCCTCCGGGTCGTTGACCCGGATATTATACCCGGCCCTCCCTTTTATGGGCACAGGAACCGCTTCAACTCTGTCCAAATGAATCATCCCTACAATAAGTTTATCCGAGGCTTAACCCTTCAACCAGGATCTTCTGAATGTCAGCCATCATGGTGCCAAACCTGTTCTCCGCTTCCATAAATTCTCTTAGCGTGGGGTTTGCCAAAACAATTTCGTGAACCTGCCGAAAAGCCTGTATTGTTTCGTCAGACACCGGCTGCCCCATAATCTCAGATTTTTGGATTTCGAACTGTTTTGTCTGGTAATCGGTAAACATTTTTTTGAGCATGTCATCGCTTTCGACCTTGTCTTTCCGTTGTTTGACGAGTTTATATTCGTCTGTCTCGCGGATTGCCTTGGCCAAAGCGTGAGCCTGGTCATAAACGTACATCTAAATGAACCTCCTTTAAAAGTTGATATTAAATATACGCAGCCCGGGACTACTGGGCTTGCAGGTAAAAGTCCAATATCTTGGCCATAACGGCGGTTGCTTCGCCTCTATTGGCGATATCTTTCGGCCTGAACCTGTTGTTGCTCCCCTGCATAACCCCGGCTACTTTGGTGTTTCTAACGGATTGAACCGCCCACGGCTGAATTGCTTTGGCATCCGAATATTTTGACGACTGGCTGCTATTTATCAGACCAAGAGCCTTGTCAATCATAACAGCCATCTCTGCCCTGTTAATCGCTTTCTCCGGTTTGAAGGTGCCATCATCATATCCCTTGACAACACCGTGGTTAACGGCGGCAGCTATACTCCCCTGTGCCCAGTCAGGTATGGCATCCTTAAACCGAACCCCGGTAGTTTCAGCGCCCCACCCAAGGGTATTGGCCAGGAGAGTCACAAATTCCGCCCTGGTCACACCTTTTGTGGGTAAAAACCTGCCGTCAGGGTAGCCGCTGACAATTTTCTTGGCAGCCATGTCGCTTATTAAGTCTTTTGCCCAGCTTGAACCGGTATCGGTAAACACGGGAATTGGCCGCGCGTCTTCAGCCAGCGCAAAAAGACCCAAATGCTTTGTTTTCACTGTTATCGTTCCGGTCTCCTTATCCACCAGACCAGGGATTTGCTGCCAGCCGTATTTTACCTCGTCCCATAACAGTATCCGGGCTTTATTCACACTGGTTGCGTCCGGAACTTTAAATTGTATTTTCATCAGTCCGGTGAGCAGTTCCGCATCATCCCCATTCGCCATGCCCGTGATATCATACAACGGCATTACCGGGTTATACCCCGGAGTAGGAAGGTCCGTGTCCCAGACCTGCCGGGCCGTAATAGAATACGTTGCCGATTTGGCAGGGTTATTGAAACTTAAATCTAAATCGGAACCCAATTTCAGCGACACCGGGGTTGCAGGCAGCACATCCTTTTGAGCAGTAAGGGCCTCGGGAGGTTGTTTCCCTAGTTCCTCCGCTGTAGGAATGCCAATTACTGATAACTCGTCAAAATATATAACCCCTTTGTCCTGCGATCCCCCGTCCGTTTCCACAAGATAAATATCAGTCAGGGTCACGGGGAGTTTCACATCTGCCGGAATGTTTGCTTTAATATGCTTCCAGCCCTTCCAGTTTACATCCTGGGCGAAATCAAGAAGCTTTTCGGTACCTTTGGCATCCGTTATTCTAGCCCTCAACCAGTGTCCGTTTCCTTCGTCGCCTAGGGCCCAAAGCCCCAGACCGAGCGGTTGTCCGGGCAGTGTTAAACCACCGTCAAAGTTTCCATAAGCCGCCCTTGTTTTGGCTGTTTTAGTGAAATCATATTCCAGTCTGGCTGCTCCCACCCCCCGGAAGGTGGGTTCACTTGCCTTTGTTAGCCGGAAACTGCCCAGGGACTCGTTCACAGGATAGCCCCTGAAGTTCATAACTTTGGCGTTTTCAAATCCGTAGAAGGGTTTCTCTGTTCCACCCACGCTGACTTTCACCGAGGCCGAGGTAGAATCAATTTTTGCCACCAGTTCTCCGACAGCAGTGTGGTCCGCAGCAGTAAACTTGTTACCGTCAACTGTCCCGACATCGCCTTTTACCTGCAGTTCGTATTCATCAGGCTGGAGAACAAATACCGCACCCTGCTTAGTGGTAATCTTGACAGAAAGCGTAACAGCATCACCAGGATTAACGGCAATACTGGCCGGTGTCACCTCAACCTTGGAAATATCGTTACTGCCCAGGACTTTAACCGGATACTCCTGAGTTTTACCGCTATATGAAGCCTTTACTATCCCGTCCCCGCTTTGCTTTGCCGTAAAAATACTGCCTTGAAATGTCCCCAAATCGGGACTTATTTCCCAACTGAGATCATCCGGGCTGACGCTGTACGGGTTATAATGTTCGTCATAACCCTTGGCCGAATAACCTTTCTTGGTAGCAACCAGTACGTATTTAGGTCCGGAGACTTTCAAACCGGCAAAATTCCCCTGGGGGGCGCTGGAAAAAACCCCGATACCCGTAGGTATGGACCTTTGGGAACTATAAACCGGGTTATTTATTAAGGAAACGGACTGGTCACCCAAGTGCCTGGCTACCATAGTGGAAGAGCCCCCACCGTCGAAATTCAAGGCAGTCCAAGCCCCGATGGAAACCATGTAATCGGCCAGTTCTTCCTGAGTCATACCCGCACTGGAACTTCCCCCGTCAACAACTACCAGGTATAGAGTTTTCCCGTCTTGGGACGCGCCGATGGCCGACCTGGCATGATTTCCGGTTATGTTATTGCTGAACCAGTGACGTTGGCCGTCTTGCACCAGAAGGGCCTGTCCCCCAATGGCTGCGGAGAGGTTATCGTTTTCAGGGGATACCTGGTAACTTACCTGAACACTGTCCCCGGTTTTAAAGTTGGCGGTCAGGTACTGTCCTGCGGTCCCGTGCCCTGCCAGGACATAGCCGTTTTGGGGAATTTGCGTACCGGGCTGGCCGGACCGGATTTCTTTCACAAGGTCGTTTTCCACAACCATTTCCACCATCCCCGTCAGGCCAGGCAGGCTGCCCCGGCTATTGGGACCCCAACTCGGGGTGTACATGTTTAAACGGTTGGCGTCCGAATTAGTATCCTTAGCTGTTAAATATGTAGGCTTGTTGATACCGAACAACTGATACTGCAAACCGCTCGGAGCAGTTACCGTGCCCTGAAAACCAAATAGTGTAAATATCGGTCTGCTGTCCCTGGTTAGGCCGAAACCATACATGCTGTTGGTTTGAGCCGGCGAAGTAACCAGTTCCCCGGACTTGACTGTTATGCCAATCGGAGCGTCTTCTTTCATTTGAAAAAAGTCCCCGTTTATTGCTCCCACTGCGCCTGTTTCCTTGGCCATGTTGCCGACGGTCTGGTTTTTGGTAATTATCCCGTTGACTCCCACCATCGTATCCACTTTAACGTATTGGTTTGACAGGTCTATTGTCATTACATAAATATTCTGAGGGCCTTCTTCGGTCTGTAAATTTATTGTCTCTACGGTAACACCTTCTGCCACCGGTTCTTTCGTCCGGGAAATTTCGGTTTGACCCAGAACAATCCCCGCAGGCCAGGCCAAAGTAAGCAATACTGCCAGTATGGTTGTCCATGCTACCGACTTCTTTAATAAACGTTTAATAAGCAAAACAACATCTCTCCCTATAGATATTTTTCTATCCGGACTCTTATTATACAGCAAAATTTGCCATTCTTGAATTTTTTTGGCAATACCGATGCGCGGCTTCTCTTATAGAATTCGTAGACACTCTCCATTTTAAGACCAAAAACGGAGAAATTTGACACGGTCTTTTACCTTTTAACTTTTAACCTTTCCAGCAGTTCATATTGAACAGTTAGACCACCTTCGCCCCTGCCAATTTCAATCTCTGGTTTGTTGGAACCGTGAAAATCGCTGCCCCCGGTAATAAGCAGCTCACATTTTAAAGCAAGGTCACAGAATTTCCCGGTCTCACCGGAGGAATGTGTAGTATACAAGGCCTCAATCCCTTTTAAGCCATACCCCTTCAATTCCCGGATTAATTCCTCCAGCCCGGTGCTGTCGTTAACCTTCAGGTACTTAGGATGGGCCAGAACGGGGATTCCCCCTGCAGCCGCAATCATTTCAATGCCTTGCCGGGGTGTAAGCCTTTCCTTCTTGACATAAGCCGGTCTTCCCTCTCCCAGATACCAGTCGAAGGCTTGATTGAAATCCCGGACATAACCCTTTTGTTTTAATACAGCGGCAAAATGGGGCCGCCCAATAACATTCCCATTGGCCGCTTTGGAAACTTCATCGATAGAGATATCAAATCTCAAATCCCGAAGTTTTTTAATAATCTGGGGATTTCGCTCATTACGGTAGTGGCGAAGCTTTGCCAGCCCACCTTGCAATTCCGGGTTTTGCGGCTCTATAAAATATCCCAGGATATGCATCTCCCCCATGTAATCCACACTTATTTCAACTCCGGGCACTACTTCGACACCGGCTTTCACCCCGGCCGCCAAAGCCTCCTCCACCCCGTCAATAGTATCGTGGTCGGTTACGGCAATAGCTTGTAATCCGCATTGGGCCGCATGAAATACCACTTGTTCCGGGGTCATGGTGCCATCGGAGGCAGTAGTGTGAACATGCAAATCAATTAATCCGGACATAACTTTTTCACATGGTAGAACAGGGTCAAACCCTTCTTCGTACAGGTCGTGAAATGAAACACTGTACCCATTGTTTTGCAGGGTTTGCACAGTTATGTCGGCAATAGCATGATTAAGACTCCCTTTGTTAGGGTGCCCAAGAATAACGGATATTTTCACAGGCTTACCTCCTTAGTTCTACTCCTAAATGATTATTCCGCAAGTCTTTAACATTTTCCTTCAAAATTTTGGATGCGGTTTTGCCCTTAGACCCATAATCTAATAAGGGTGACAATACCAAATCCGATAAAAATAACGGCTGAAACCCATTTAATGATTTTCTCCGGCAGCTTCTTGCCCAAAACTATACCAACAACAATGGCCAGCCCATCTGCTATTACCATCCCGAAAGTGGACCCCACCCACACCTGGATAAAACTGCTGTATTTCGCTGCAAGGGTGCTGCTGTATTTGGCCGCCAGGGAAATTGTGGCCAACTGGGTCTTGTCCCCCAGTTCGGCAAGAAAAAAGGCTATAGCAACAGTCAAAAACGGTCCGAACCTTGATATCTTTTCGTGTTCTCCGTCAAGTTCGTCCCCTCTCAAAGTCCATATCCCAAACCCGATAAAAGATATCCCGGCCAGAAGCTGGATATATGTAAAAGGAATCCATTCCCCAAGGAACTGGCCGACGGCCACGGAAAACAGGTGTACTAAAAGTGTGGCGGCAAAAATGCCTCCAATTACGTCCTTTACCTTGTACCTGGTGGCAAAAGCCAGCGCCACCAGCTGGGTTTTATCCCCCATTTCAGCCATCGTGATAAAGAACAGTGAACCAATAAAAGCGCCCATTTAAAAACCTCCCCGTAATGTGATGAAAAATGAAAGACCTTTAACATGCAACCGACGATTATTTGTCAGTTTCATGTTAAAGGTCTCGCTAATTGGAATAATCCAACGGTAGAACCAGGTATCTCTACCAGTATGTTGACTCTACCCGGCAAAAAGCCAGCTACTCCCCTTTAATTAACCATATTATCCAGTTATCAATTATTATAAAACATCTTATCTAAAAAAACAATCCGGTTTTGCCGCCGCCTCAAAGGACGCACCTGCATGAAAAGGAATAGGCAGGTTTGTTCCGGCGGGCGTTGTTGCCGCTCGGAATATACCTGCCTATTCCTTTTTAACCCAAAGCAGACAGGCCTGTCTTTTGAGTCAGCCCCCTCTCTACACCTTTTCTATGCTCCGGCGCAATTGATGTAAGACATCCAGGGGGGACATTCCCTTAGCGTCAATTACAGGGGAACCGGTTTTTATGGTTGTCATTCCCATAAGGTTGTCATCCATTCCCGAGATTACGATCGCATCGCAGTTTTTCAACTCGATACCTGTCTGGGTATGGGGGTCTAACTGCACAACTTCATACCCGTTCTCAGTCAAGTAGTCCCTCATGTTACCAAGCGTATTTTCGATTGCAACCCGCTTTCTGGCCACCGAACCACCTCCGTGAAGACTTTTCTTATATCGGATTTATTATAAGTAAGATGGCAGTTGATTATACAGATTAAAAAGCTGATTTCACGGACGAGGCATAATCCACCTCGGGGGTGGGAAAATAAAGTGAAAAGGAGGTACTCGTAATGCAGGAGACAGGTAACGATATTGAGCACGCAAAGAATGAAGATGAACGGGATTGGGAGATTAATTCCTATGAAAATGACAAGGGTAAATGGCATGTCTATCCAGGGCTTTGTAAAGGCTGCGGACTTTGTATAGAAAAGTGCCCGGTCAAGGTTATTGAATGGGCCAAAGAGCTGGGCTTTTCAGGAACCCCAACTGTTAAGCCGCGAGTTGAAGGATGTATTGTATGCGGTATATGCCAAACGGTGTGTCCTGATGCCGCCATACATATCGAAAAAAAGGGGAAAGAAGTTCCGCCGGCGGCAGTGCCGGTCCATTAACTAAAAAGGCTAATCCGCATGGCCATAATAATTGTTTCTGGCCAAGAATCGGATTAGCCTTTAATTTCCGGATTAAACCCTTTAATCGCAGTCCCGGTTAAAGAACTCTAGCAGACTTCAGGCTTGTAATATGTCTTATCATGTCCGCAAAGGGGGCATTTGTCAGGGGGTTCGCTGCCTTCATGGATAAAACCGCATTCCCGGCACTTCCATTTCACCGAAGTATCTTTTTGCAGCAGTTTTCCCTGTTCGAGTCCGGCGAACAGTTCGGCAAACCTCTTGGCATGGTGTTCTTCCACCGTGGCCACTGTCTCAAAGTATTGGGCAGCTGCGGTTTCCCCTTCTTCCAGGGCGTCCTTTAGGAAGGCGGGATACATATCCTTGTATTCATAAGTTTCCCCGGCAATAGCTACCTGCAGGTTGGCCTTGGAATCACCGATACCCTTCAGTAATTTAAAAATTATCTCAGCGTGTTCTTTTTCATTTTTAGCTGCCTCTTCAAAGAACTCCGCAATTTCCAGCCACCCTTCTTTTCGGGCCACAGAGGCGAAGAATGTGTATTTGTTTCTGGCCTGGCTTTCACCTGCAAAAGCTGCTAGAAGATTGTTAACAGTTTTTTCACCCATTTACAATACCCCTTTCAAGTTGGTCTTTTTCTTGGATATTCCTAGTATACCAGTTACTGGCCTCTTTTGGCTTTAATTATTAAACTTTTAATAAATAATTAATGTTTATGTAATAGATTTTGTTTCATCGCAATCAAATAAAATGTTAAACTATTCATAGAGGTGATCCGGATGAACGAACGACCGATTTTCTGCCTGGGTATTGCCACAAGCCCCAGACTGGGCGGGAATACTACAATTCTTTTGGAAAAGGCCCTGGCAGGGGCTGCGGCGGCCGGTGCCAGAACAGAACTTGTTACTCTTAACAGCTTCAGCTTCTCACCGTGCCTGGCCTGTGACGGGTGCTTTAAAGAAGGAAAATGTGTTGTCCAGGACGACATGCAGTTGATTTATGAAAAGCTGCTCAGTGCAGACCGTATTATTTTGGCCGCCCCAATTTTTTCTATGGGCATGTGTGCCCAGGCCAAAGCTATGGTAGACCGCACCCAGCGCTTTTGGTCGACTAAATATGTCCTTAGTAGAGATGTAATTATAGATAAGGAAAACCGCCCATCAAGAAAGGGAATATTTATAAGTACAGCCGGTTCAAATCATAAAAATGTGTTTGACGGCGCCTTACAGGTTGCCAAGTACTTTTTTCTAATGTTGGAGGCTGAATTTGCCGGGAACTACTGTTACCCACAAGCAGATGAAAAAGGCACCATCCTCAACCACCCGGAAGCCTTACAGGAAGTCTACCGGGCCGGTCTCGACCTGGCCAGGAACAGCACATCAACTGACCCTTCCAACCGAACTGCTGAAAATATTTAGAGGCCACTTAAAAGCGGCCTCTTTTTTATAATCATTTGAGGTGTCCATACTTCTGTTACATCAGGTATTCGGACGGCCTGGCCGGTTCATCTTTATGCGGAGGCCTGGCCACTTCACCTTTATGTTGGGCATAAGCCGGCATAAATTCAAATTCCTCGTCGACTTGAACTATCCTTCCTTCCTGAGCTGATTTCAAAATGTCAAATAACATTTTGGCATCCCCGTACTCCATTTCGGGAGTAACCGCAATCGGTTCTTTGCCGATTGCGGCATTGTAAAAGTTCAGCAGTTCATTGTAGTACCCGCGCTGTGGGCGATAGGGAATCTGCTCTGTACGCCCGTCGTCGGATGCCACATTAACGGTGCCGCAGTCTCTCTCTTCCAGGAATATCATACCGTTTGTGCAGAATATCCGCAGGCCGATAAGAGGTCTCTGCATTTCCTTCCCGGCACAGTAAAAAGTATACTGGCCGGTGATACCGCTCTTAAACCTGATATTGGCATTTAATACGGCATAAGGTGCAAAATCATCATTCTGGGGCACACCGAAGGCCTGGACCTCGTCCACAGCCCCGAAAAAATGGCGCAGGGCAGCTAAATCGTGGACCCCTGTGTCTAGAAGAACGCCCCCGGGAAAATCGGGGTGCTGCCTCCATTCTTTGGCGGCAAATTTGTCTTCCCACATATCTTTGGGGAAATTCATTACCCGGTTCTGGATAAAATAGACCGGTTTCCCCACCTTTTCGGTGCGAATCATGTCCCTGATTAAATCCACTTCTTCGTTATAGCGAAAGTTCTCAGCAATCATAATCGGAATCTTGTATTTTTTCGGTAGGTCCATATGGGCCCTGGCCCGTACAAGATTCGGGGCCAGGGGTTTTTCACATATTATGGGCTTGCCCGCCTTGGCAACTTCTTCTGTTACCTCGAAATTTTTACCGATGGGAACAATTATATCAAACATGTCCAGGTCTGTATTTTTAATCATTTCCCTATAATCACTGTAAACATTCTGTTCGGAGATGTTGAGCCGTTTGGCCCAGTCCTTGGCTTTGTGGACATCAGGGTCACAAAGTGCTGCAATTTCATATTTGTCCTGTAGTTCCATGAACGCCGGATAGTGCAGACGTTCAAAGGCCATCCCGGTTCCGATGATTCCAACCCGCAGCTTTTTCAAAGAAATCCCTCCTGTTGGTTTTAATTTTCCTGTTTAGTATGAGTCCCCAACAGGTATAATATTCTGGCCGGACGGTAAATGGTTTAGCCTTCCTGGTTTAGTCTTCCGGGTTTAATCCTGGTTAAGCTCTTTGAATTATGCCAAAACCCCCGGCCTGTCAGGCTCGGGTGTTTCACACAGGTGCTTAATAGGCACCTGTTTTTTACATCATTTTAAAAGTTTTTTGGCTACCAGTCTCAGTCCCCCGATTGAATACAGGTATTTCCACTGAATAGCCTGTTTTAACCAACCGCCTACCCGACCGGCGGGTTTGAACTTCTTACCGATTTTCCCAACGGCAACTTTTCTGCCCAGGGAAATTACCCTCCCTAGTTCTTCCGGGTAAAAAACCTTCAGGTCCTGGCCGCGAATTTCCGCTAAAATGTTCAGGGCAGCCACATACCCGCTCTGAATAGCCACCTGGGCGGTTGGGCCCATCACTTCGCCGGTGACGGGCTTTGTGATGAAAGCATTGTCGCCGATTAGGTATACATTCGGAAAATCAACGGCCTGAAGATATTTGTTCACACTGGCCCGCCCCCGGACCGCGGCGGTGAACCCGGCCTGGGTTACCACTTTATTGGCTCTGATGCCGCCCGTCCAGATAAAGGTCCCGGTTTTGATTATTTCTTCGCCACTCAGCTTTACTTCATTTTCAGTAATCGCTTCTATACTTGTATCTGTAATAATTCTTACCCCTTTTTCCCGGAGCACCCGGTATGCATTGTTTATCAGGTGCCTGTCAAAACCCTTGAGAATTGACGATGAAGCCTCAATACATATCAGGGAGACAACGTTTTCCGGCAAATCATACTGGCCGGCAAGCACCGGAAGCCAGTCGGCAAGCTCTCCGGCCAGTTCTATTCCGGTAAAACCCGCCCCGCCCACAACAACAGTCAATAACCCTTGCTGGCGTGGGTTTGCCTTAAACCTGGCAAAATTATTTTCTATATGGGTCTTTATCATTTTGGCGCTGTTAAGACTTCTAAGAGTAAAACTATACTGCTCAAGACCGGTAATGTTAAAATACTCCGGCTCACTCCCCAGCCCCACAACCAGGTAATCGTAATCCAGAGTCCCCTTTTCCAGCACCACCCTGTTGTCTTTTGGCAGAATCCGCAGGGCCACATCTTTAACCAGTTTAACTATTTCACTGTCAAAGACCTCGTCAAGGGGAACCCTCACATCATTGTTATTGAGGTATCCCGTGGCTGACTCATGAAGCTCAGTAATAAACTGGTGGTAATTGTGCTTATTGATAAGGACAATCTCTGTCTCGTCTTTTTCGCTTTCTTCCGCCAAAGTAAGGGCACTTTTCACTCCACCGTATCCGGCGCCCAAAATTACAACCCGCTTTGCCATATATCGTTCCTCCTGTGATGTACAAGCAGTTTCATAGATTTATAATATCCAAAGAGTTGAGATAATAACACTTAAACGTGGCGGATATCCGGGCTCCCGGGCCCGGATAACAATGAGGTGGTTTCCTGCCATACCAGTTTTAGCCGGATATAATCACGATACGTCAGTTTCTTGTCCAAGCCCTGCTCATAATCCCTGATGGCTTTCTCCACAGCAACAACCCTATACATAATTTTGCCTTTTAGGCGGTAGGTATGAACCCACGTGGGAATATACTCCGCATTCAAAAGCCGTACTGCCCCAGACGCCAGGTCTTTTTCCAGTTTAAGGTTGAGGATGGCACCCCCATCTTTGTATTGACCCTTCTGGGCTGAAATAAAATTGCCCATGGAATATGCTGCAAAAAGGCCTCCCGAACCCTTCACCGTATCCCGCCTGACCATCGGTTGAAGCACGTGGGGGTGGCCGCCTGCCACGATATCCGCACCCGCCGCAAATAAATCTTCAACCACTGCTTTTTCCGCGGCACCCGGGTGGCGGCGGTATTCAATCCCGAAATGAGGGCTGATCAGGACTATCTCCGCCCCTTGTGCCCTTATCTCCCGAATATCCTCCCGTATCTGTCGCCGGTCGATTACATTGACCAGGAATCCCTTTCCCTTGGGGAGAGGAATCCCGTTGGTGCCATAGGTGTAAGCCAGAATTCCAAATTTTATGCCCTTAATCTCGGTAATCAGATACTTAGACCGTTCACCGATGGAAGAAGCGGTCCCGGTGTGTTTCATTTCCGCGGTGTTAAGGTGTTGGATTGTTTCCAACACACCGGACTCTCCCCTGTCCATAGAATGATTGTTGGCATTTGTTAGTATGTCAAACCCGGCCTCTTTTAAAGACGGTAATATCTCCTGAGGGCTGTTGAACCGGGGATAACCGGTGTACCCTTTATCCCGGCTTGCTAAAACGGTTTCCAGGTTTCCGACAGCCAAGTCTGCCGGTTTCAGGAAGTCCTCCACCTCTTTAAACACTTCATCAAAAGAATAGCTTCCATTACGGGGGTTATAAGCCGCTTTCAACTGACCGGAGTGCACCATGATGTCCCCGACCAGAGATATATCAACAGTTACGCGGCCTTCAAGCTTGGGGTTGTTCTCGGCAGGGGCCGCCGGCGGGTCTACTGCGACAGCCTTACTTAAACCGGGTTGGACGTACTGACATCCGGTCAAGCCAAAGATGTTTAAGACCAGTATAATTATCAGGAAAACTGTAATACCCTTCAAAGGCGGCCACCTCCCCGAAGATTAGTAGTAATTAGTTCCATGTCCGGGCGCCGGTTTCCTTCTTCGGAGTATTGACAACCACATTTTCCCATTAATAGGTTTGGCATTGTTGTAAAATACTACTGTTTGAGGGTTTCAGTTTAACCTATTAATACATAAGGAGGTGATACTATGCCTTATCGCCAGACTATTTCGCAGCTTAGCAGCCAGATGCAACAGTTCCAGCAAAGTCTTAACCAATTCAGTCAGATTTGCTCACAGCTGGCTCAATCTGAGCGTTCCAACGTCAATCAACTTCAACAGATGCAGCAGGTGGAGCACCATGCGAGCCAGCAATTGCAGCACTTGCAGCAGTTATCGTCCCATTTGAGCCAGCAATTGTCTGACATGACCAGTCTGATGTCCCAGGTGGGCAGCCAAATGAACATTGCATCTATTGGGACCCAGCCGTTTGGAACCCAGGCCCTTGGAAATCAAGCCTTTGGAACTCAGGCCGGTTTCGCTGGAGGGGTCCAGACCCCCGGTTGGCAAACCAGTGAGTGGTCCCAAAGATATATTCCGACCCAGCACTTCGGCCCTACCGGCCAATACGGCTCTACGGGTCACTACGGAACCAGCGGACAGTTCGGAATGTCGTCAGAATACGTACCAACCGGTACCGCGGTTTATAACACTAACAAAGACATGAACCAGTAAGAAAAAAAGGGGGCAACCCCTTTTTTGTTTGATTGTTGAGCATGTCCTCCTGTGATATAATATTTTGTAATGATATGTCACAAGATTGGGGGAAAAACATGTTTTGGTCGAAACAATCGTCCTTCATTGAAAAAGTCTATTTTCTTGTTTTGGCAGGGTTTATTGCTTTTCCTGTAGTCGACTATATACTGCGGAACAAACTTCCCATTCCCATTTTATCTTCACTTTGGGATGACCTTTTGCTGGCCGGGGGTTTACTCCTGGTAGGGTTACGCCTTTTATTCGGTGACCCGAGGCGCAGGACCGGGTTGACCAAACCAATTTTTGTGCTAACCCTCATTGGGGTGGCCTACCTCGTCCTTGACCTCACTTCATGGTCAGAAAATATTGAAGGTTTCAGGGCTATTTTCCAGTTCATGTTTGTATTCTTTATAGCCTTTTACTTAAACGACCGGCCGGAAAATACCAAAGCCCTCCTGAGTCTCGCCGTTTTCATCGGTACTCTGCTGGCTGTCCACGGGATATACCAGTGGGTGTTTAAGGTGCCGATGCCGGGCAGGTGGGTTGATTCCGGCGAGGCTGGGGGAACCCGGGCCTTTTCCATTATCGGCAGCCCCAATGCCCTGGGTAGTTACCTTGCTTTTTTGGTTCCAATCTCCCTCGGGCTTTTTATGCAGGAAAAACCCTGGCCCAAAAAGCTCCTGTTCCTGGGTGCCGCCGTGATAATGGCGGGCTGTCTTGTTTTCACAGGTTCCCGCGGAGCATGGCTCGCCTTCGCCGGTGCCATGGGTATTATCGGTGTGTTTTATGACCGCCGTATCCTGATTGTCGGAATTATTGCCGCCGTATTGGCAGTAGCCTTCGTGCCCTATGTAAATCAACGGGTAACATACCTTTTCAGCCCTGAGTACATGTCTAAGAGTACAGCCAGCGGCCGTGTCAGCCGGTGGTTTGACGCTTACGACCAAATGAGAAATAACCCGCTTTTTGGGGCCGGCATGGGGCATTATGGGGGGGCGGTTGCTAAACGCAACTACAATGTTACCTATACTGACAATTACTACTTAAAAACTATGGCCGAAATGGGTTTGTTGGGTCTTACGATGTTTTTGTGGCTCATTCTTAAGACTCTCAAAGAAGGCTACACCGCTATGAAAAGCCTGGGGTCATCCAATTTTAAGTTTATGGCCACAGGCATGCTGGCAGGCCTGACAGCTATTGTTTTGCATAATGCCGTAGAAAATATTTTTGAACTCCCTTTTTTAAATACCTATTTCTGGCTTGTGGCAGGTCTTCTCATGGCTTTGCCCTTCAATGCCGCCAAGGCAGGAGGTGGCCTGGATGCTTAAGAAATGCCTGTGGGGAATCGCCAGCACCACGCTGCTGGCCCTTTACCTCTTTGCCCTGTATGAACTCCTCCTGGTTCCGGCCATCCTGGACTGGTCCCTTTACGGAGTCGGCCTGGCCCTGGCCATGGTAGGACTGCTCATTTGGTGCCTTCCTGCTGACAGGCGGCTGTCTAATGTCGTCCTCAGTTTAACCTTTTTGCTGGCCTTGCAGGCTATTGACAATATCAGAGAGTACCCGCTCTTAACATATTTTTTCGTGACCTTGTTAATTTTCATTGTCCTGCTGGTTGTCGGCAAACTCCTGGGCCACTTTTCACTGCGCCGCTACCTGGTCGTATTCTTGGCAGCCCTTGTCCTAACCTCCGCTCTTGACCTGTCTGAAGTGCCTTTCTGGACGGAATTTCGGGTAAAATGGGAAAGCCCGTTACTGTATAAGAAATTTGCCACAGTTGACTTCTTCCCCACCAGGCTGATAGATGTGGACAGGGACAATATTAAAGAAATAGTTACCCAGGAAAACCTTGACCAAGCCGCCAAAGAGCTACACGAATTTGACAAGGGGAAAAAATACCAGATTCTTGAGCCCGAAGAAAATCACTTTGCCGTTTACAAATGGAATGGCAAAACCTTCGTGGAAATCACGCCGGGAAGGTACAATTTAAGTAAACTTGAGCTGTCACTGCCGGTGGATTACCTGGGATATCCTTTTTACACAATCTCACGGAATATTGATAAAGATAAGGGACTTGTAGAACAAATGAACCCTCTCCTGGATAGAGCACGACTGGTGGAACAGGCTGCCCGGTTTGGCAGTTCCCCCTTCGAAATGCTGGCTATGGGTCAGAAGAGCCTGGAGAGCAGGATAATGGGCCCGGCCGTGCCGACCACCCTTTCCCAGTCTACAGCTTCGGGTCATTTCCTGCCCGGCCCGACAACGGAAACAGTTACAATTGATAATAATTTAAAGGTACAGTCAGCAGACCCGGAAGGAAAAACGCTGGGTGTGCTTGACAGTGACAAAGTTCCTGATATCGGCACGAGTGAAATTACAGTGGGTGATGTGGACAGTGATAAAACAGACGAACTGCTGCTAACCTCAGAGACATCACGGATTTTAAAATTATCGGGCGATGGTAACTGGCGGGTTCTATGGTCCAGTTCGGAATCACTCGGTGACAAAGCCCGGTTCCAAAAATTCCGTTTTGAAGATTTCGCCTCCCTGGGAAGTGATCCAAAACCACAGCTAATTGCCCTTTCCAAGAGCAACGTCAGGGCCAATTCCACTAGGTACATGACCGGTTACGTATATAGAGACGGGGTCCTTGAGCAAAAGTGGCGGGTATTTTCGGGGCTGATTAATCTGCGGGCCGGTGATGTAGACGGTGACGGCAAAAATGAGTTGATAGGCTATATGTACCGCAGCCAACGGGTCTTTGTCCTGGAAAAACACAATTTCCCCGTTGTGCCAACACTTTATGGGATAACAGGCGGGCTCATCCTATTAGGATTTGCCCTGCAGTGGAGACAAAAACGGCAAACTGTGGGCGGGGGTGAGCAGAATGTATAGGTTCTTCGGTAAATTATTCCTTCCGCTCCCTGTCATAGTATTAACCATAGTATTGTTCCTGTTTTCCGGGTGCGCCGTACACTCTGGTCCCCGGAACTTTGCCAAACCCCAGGCATCTCAGACCAGGCCCGCAACCGATGCCCCGGAAAAGCTGGCCAGGGCCTTTGAAACCACCGCCAGGGAGGGCAAAAAATTCTGGTTCTCCGGTTGGCAGATGACCAAGATTCAGAAAAGAAACATTGGTTTTTACAGCAACGGGACGTACGACAAAGACAAGGGATATATTCTTGATGCCGTTATTTTCGGGCAGCCCTTCCGTTATTACAGGTGGGGTAACGATGTCTACCTTTCGGAAGAGGAGAAATGGCGTAAAGTCGCCCCTACACAAGCCCCCATGGAACCCTTTGCTGACTTTTCAAAACTGTTGTTCCTGGCTGATAGGGCGGTTCAACTGCCTGATGAAGTACTATTAAGCAAAAAATGCAGTGTGTACGAGCTTACCCTTGGTCCCGCTGATGCCATAAATGCCGCCCGGTCAATGGGCCTCGACCTCTCGGAAAACAAAGAGACCCCCTCCGGTGCCTATTTTGAAAAGATGAACATGAAGTATAAAATCTGGGTCGGCCAAAAAGACAATTTTATATACCAGTACAAGACCGAGACAACGATGCCGGTCCCGGATGCCGGTTCCTTATACCAGGAAGTCTTCTTCAAGTTCTGGGACTACAACAGTTCCACTGTCAATGTGCCAGGCCCCGAAAAAATTGAGCCGTACCTTATCAAAAACTAAGGCCTCAAGAGGCTGCCCTAAAGAAAAAAGGCAGCCTCTTTTCTTTGGGAATCAAGGCAAAGAGGATGCAAGCTTATTTTAGTACTTCAAATTTAAATCCCTGGTTCTGCAGCATCTCGATAACGGTCGGCAAAGCCCTAACCGAATTGAGGTGTCCCGCTCCATCATGCATAAGAATGACCACACCTGGCCATAAATTTTTATTCATCATCTGCCAGCGGATATTTTCAACTATTTCCGCACCTTCCGGACTAGGTTTCCTGGAGTCGTGGGAATCAACATTCCAATCCACTAACCAATACCCGTTCTGCGCCAGGACCCGCTTGAGAGACCCGTTGTTCCGGGCTTCCCCGCCCGGGTCGCGTACAATTCGGGGGCGCTGACCTGTATACCGGAAAATCAGCTCCTCGTTCGTCTTGATGGACTCCATAAAACCGCCTGTACCCGAATAAACGTCATTATACTTGTGGTTATAGGTATGATTTCCAATGGCATGGCCCCTTTTGACTGTGTCTTTGAAAATCTCCGGGTTTTTTTCAATATTTGTCCCCACGACAAAAAATGTGGCTTTAACCCCGTAATTGTCCAGAATGTTTAGGACCATGGGGGTATTGGTGATATCAGGGCCATCATCAAAGGTTAAGTACACGGTTTTGTCAACGCGCGGGATCTGCAGGGCCGTGCTCTCCCTTTTTCCGGGGGCAGCGGTAGAAGTTGAACGCTGGCTGGGCCGATCATCCGCGCCTGCCCTGACTTGGTCCATAATGTAGGTGAAACCGGTATGTTTTGAACCGGTCTGGTACACGCATCCCGGGAAAACCGTTAATACAATCACTGCTAAGATTAAAACTACCCTCGTTTTCAAAATTAATCCCCCTGTCAAAATTCTATTATTACATTCGACAAATATCTACTGTGGCCTTCTAAGACACAAATTTTTTTCCGACCGCTCCAGAAGTTGACAGAGCTTGGGATAAACTTAAAATTGAAATTTACTTTGGAATATATTAAAATATATGGGAATGGCAAACCGGCTGTTTTCCATACATCAAAGGAGGTACAACCATTGGCCACAATAATACCCTTTAAAGGGATCAGGTACAACCCTGCCAAAGTAGATGTTAATCAGGTGGTAACCCCGCCTTATGACGTCATAGATGCTTCGAGTCAGGAAAACTTCTACGAAAAAAGTCCTTACAACGTAATCCGCCTTGAACTGGGAAAGGTTTTTGAGGAGGACACGGAAAGCAACAACCGGTACACCCGGGCGGCCGGCTACCTGAAGGAATGGCTGGAATCCGGTGTCCTGGTCCATGACGAGAAACCTTCTGTTTACCTGTATGAACAGGAATTTGAGGCCCGGGGTGAGAAAAAAATCAGGAGCGGCTTCGTGGCAGGTGTGCAAGCCAACGATTACAGCAAGGGTGAAGTCCTGCCCCACGAAGAGACCCTTCCGAAACACAAAGCTGACCGGCTCCTTTTAATGAAATCATGCCTGGCTAACTTTAGTCCTATCTTTGGCCTTTACGCCGACCCGGACCATATCATTGAAAAAGCCCTGGAAACTGCCAAAGAAGGCCGACAGCCGAATTTTGAGGTCACCGATGACCAGGGTGTTGTTAACAGACTGTGGGTAATCTCAGAGGAGAACACTCTAAAAACAGTGGTTGGCGAGATGGCCCCGAAGAAAATCTTTATCGCCGACGGCCACCACAGGTATGAAACTGCCGTTAACTTTGGTAAGGAAATGGCTGCCTTGGGAAAACAGGGTTATGACTACCTGATGGTTTGCCTGGTTAACCTGTACAATGAAGGATTGGTTGTGTTCCCTACCCACCGGGTGGCAAAAAACATTGAAAACCTTGATACAGTCAAGCTCTTGCAGGAATTGTCCCGAGACTTTAATGTGGAATCCTTCCCGGGCGAAACCCAGCTTGGGGACTTTATTGCTAAACTTGAGGCCAAAGGCCAAAGCAGTCACGCCTTCGGTCTTTACACCGGCGAAAAGAAATATTATCTCCTGAGTCTCAGGGACGAGGATAAGCTGGATTCACTCCTTCTAGAGGGGCGTTCAGCGGCTTGGCGGCGCCTGGATGTTTCCATCCTGCATACCCTGGTCCTGGAAAACTGTTTAGGCATTGGCAGCCGGCAGAGGGCGGATGAAAGCAACCTCATTTACGTTAGGGACGAGGATACGGCCAAGGAATTTGTGGACAGCGGCTCTGCCCAACTGGTATTTTTCATGAATTCCACCAAGGTCGAAGAAGTAACAAACATCGCCACCGGTGGGGAGAAGATGCCTCAAAAGTCAACCTTCTTCTACCCCAAGGTAATCACCGGCCCGGTTATGAATGACTATCAAAGATAAGTTTTCCGTTAACGGCAAAAAAAGGCTGTCCCCAATAGGGCCAGCCTTTTGCTTGGGGTCAGGGGAAATGGCAGGTATATTCCTCCGAGCGGCAACAACTCCGTCGGCCTGCGACCGCGTAACGGCCGCAGGCCTAGAAGTCAGACCGCTCTCCGGAACACACCTGCCATTTCCCCAACACTTAAGTAAGACTGCCTCTTTTGGTTCAATTGGAGAGAAAAACGTTACTCCACCTGTTTTTTTGAATAAGTCTCTTTGGTTATTGCTCTTCCTGCTTTAGAAACTTCCTGACTGCCGCCCCGTTAATATAGTCAAACTTCCTGCCCTGCCACGTATCCCTTTCAGCCAAAGTGGTCTCAATCTGCCGTTTAATCAACCACCAGCTGGTGCTCCAGTTGCAGAAGTGCAGGTTCCCTTGCGGCCCTTTGCCCACAAGTCTCTGGACAACTATCGAAGGGTCAAGGTATTCCAGGAAAAGCACAACCCTGCTGATGTAGTCATCGAGAGATATAATTTCAAATTCTCCCCTTTCATACATATCCCCCAATACTGTTCCTTTCACGATATAAAGAGAATGAAGTTTGACAAAGTCTACCCCCAAGGCGGAACAGACCTTGGCACACTCCACAACATCGGTCTCATCGTCCCATGGCAGGTTTAAGATAAGATGGGCAACGGTCTCGAAGGTCCTGTTTTTAACCCTTAAGACCGCATCGATAAATTCCCCCAGGGTGTGCCCGCGGTTTATTTTCCGGAGTGTGTGGTAATTCACTGTTTGTAGGCCAAGCTCAATGTTGATTTCCAGGCCTCTCTCCATTTTCACCCGGTGGAGAAAATCAAGGTAAGTGTCATTTATGCAGTCAGGCCGTGTGGAGATTGATATCCCTATAATGTCTTTATCCTCCGCCGCTGCTGCAATATTTTCCTGAAATAATTTAAAATCACAATATGTATTGGAAAAGGCCTGAAAATAGGCGAAAAACTTTTTTCCATTGAACCTTTTGATGAAAAAGGCTTTATTTTCCTCAATCTGCCTGTTCACACTCATACTACTGGGCAAACACTCAAAACCCGCTCCTTCTTCGTCACAGAAAATACATCCCCCAGTGCTCACAGTACCGTCCCTGTTAGGACACGTACCGGGAAGATTGACCGGAAGTTTGTATACCTTTTCCCCATATTTTCTTTGCAGAAACCCCGAATATTCATTATACCTGGACTGGCCGCTCTCCATTTCTTCACCCCGGTCACTGACAAAAATTATATTATTTGTTTTTATTTTCGAGAAGTTTGCAGGCAAATCCTTCCACTAATCCGGTTGCTTTCCTCTTTTTCTCCATTCCCACTACAACTTACCTCCTATTATCCTGAAGGTAAAAAGCCATACTATATTAGGGATAATAAGGAGGTGATCCTTTGTTAGCTTGCCTTTCGGACCTGCCCTTTACTCCTCACGAATATCAGGTTCTCACCGCCCAGAAGATTCTATACGAAATGGACTGCCGGGCTTTAATCGCAGACGAGGTCGGTTTGGGTAAAACCATTGAAGCAGGTCTCATTATCAAAGAACTATTGCGCACCGGACAGGCTAAAAAAATACTTATCCTGACACCTGCCTCCCTGGTCCAACAGTGGTGGTCTGAATTAAACGAAAAATTCGGCCTCAACTTCTGGGTAAGCCGTAAAGGTCCATGGGCCTGGGCGGGACAATGCGTAATAAGTTCTCTGGATAAGGCGAAACGGGAAGAACACCGCCAGTACCTTCTGGAAAATGAGTATGACCTGGTTGTAATTGACGAGGCCCATAAATTAAAAAACCGGAAAACCAGCAATTGGTCCCTTGTTTCCCTGCTAAAGACAAAGGGTCTTATTCTCCTCACGGCCACGCCAATGCAAAACAAGGTCGAGGAGATATACAACCTTGTCTGCCTGTTAAGACCTGAACTGTTTCCTGATTATGACGGCTTCTTAAACTACTACCAGCTCAATCCAAAAACAATGATTAGCGACCTGCGGGATAAACTCCAGGATGTAATGATAAGAAACCTCACTCAGGAACTGGACATAAAAAATATCAACCGGAATATCAGCCTTATCCAAGTTGAGCTCTCCGAACCGGAAAAAGAAATATATAAAAGGATAAAGGCCTACCCCGGTACATTTTTATCCCTAACCCTATGTAAGGAATTCTGTAGCAGCCTTTCAGCCCTTTATGACACTCTCCGTAAAAAAGGCGACTACGAAATCCTAGCCTTGCTTGAAGAATGCGAAATTTCACCTAAACTCAAACACCTGGACTTAATTCTCCGCTGCCATCACGGTAAGATCCTGATATTCACGGAATACCTGCAAACCCAGTTTTATATAGCCAGGTATCTAAATCAACAAAACGTTAAATTTTTACTGTTTAACGGGATGTTAAAGAGAGGCCAAAAGGAGTGGGTTAAAGACCTTTTTGAAAAACGGGATATTCCGGTGATGATTTCCACCGATGCAGGCTCCCAGGGGCTTAACTTCCAGTACTGTGACGTCATCGTTAACTTTGACCTGCCCTGGAACCCCATGAAAGTCGAACAGCGGATAGGGCGTATCGACCGGTTGGGGCAAAAATCAGACAGTGTCTATATTTACAATTTTGTAATGAAAGGCACTCTGGAGGAAAAAATCTTTACCGTTTTAAGCGAAAAAATAAGCCTTTTCAAACAGTGCGTCGGTGAACTCAACAAGATTTTGGTAGACAACGAAGAAGAGTTGTACGAAATGATAGGTAGGCTTTAGGTGAAAAGGAAGAGGCAGGTATATTCCTCCGAGCGGCAACAACTCCGTCGGCCTGCGACCGCGTATGCGGCCGCAGGCCTCGAAGTCAGACCGCTCTCCGGAACACACCCGCCTCTTCCTTTTATCTTACTGCCCGGGCCATCAAATCTATGGTGGCTAGAGACAGCCCTGTCATCACACCTGTGACGGCAATATTTATCAGGAGGTTCTGCCACCCTTTTTCTTTAAACATTTTTTTAAGTAAAACATTGATTATTACCATGTACAGGGTCGGGGCCATGACGGCGAAAATAATGGAATGGGACAGTTTGGTTATAGGCATAAAGGCGTATACCATAAAGACCAGAAAGGCAAAAAACCAGAAAATGAAACCGACAGTAAGGGATATCACGGCTTTCAACAGTATAGTGAACATCATTGCAGACCACCTCTGAGCTTGTTGCTACTAAAACTTCTACATACAAGTATCCCATGAACTGTGTCGAAAAGTATGTGATTTTCCTCACTCCGGATTGCTATTTTTTCCCGGAACATCTTTTCCTGACATGAAAACAAAAGAAGATTCCTTCCCCAAAAAGGTTGGAATCCTTTGATACGATGCATTCTGCGGAGGAAGTGGTTCGAAACTACAGTAAGCCCAATAAACGTACACTCGATTTCGAGTTGCATGAGTTATCTTTTAAAGGCGGTTAATTGAAAACAAGAAGTGCTTACTAGTCTTGGTATTACTGGATTTGAAGCATCTTTGCATATTAATATCTACCCCTCAGTATTGGATGCTATTTGTTAGTCTGTTACCACCATGTTACCACGATTTAGCTTCCATAAACATCAGTACTTAAATACTAAGTCTGGATTTAATAGTTTCGGTAAAATGCTTCGGCTGTAAACTTTACAAATTCATCTGTCTTCTCCTGGCTTCGACTGATTATCTGCCAGGGCTCTAGTCGGGCAATTTCGGTCTGAAGATCTTTTGCAGTTTTGTTGCTACAACCTAAAATGTCCTGGATTGAACTTGCCGATACCCCTTCACACTGAAATATGTATGCAAATTCAAGTAACTCTTGGAAGTTGAAGAATTTTTGCTGATAATCATTAGGTGATTGGCTCGCAAAGAAAACAACAATACCTTTTGAGCGTCCTTCGCGGATAATTCGCTGTAAAAAAATATTCTTTTGTCCAAGATAGTTGTGGGCTTCGTCAATAACAAGAATGGTACGAATGGTTCTATGTCCTTCTTCAACAGGACTGTCAGGAAGGGCTGCCATTTCTTTGTAAAGTCGTTCGATTACGAGATATGCTACAAGTTCTTTGAGAACTGGCATAGCATGAATATCAATTAATAGTGTGCGGTTAGTTAATCGGTCAATTGGAGGTATTTCATCTCCATGTTTCCAGAAGAGATCAAAGTCTGACAGATCACGAAGAACTTCAATAAGGCTATCATCTTTCTTACTTTCTTCTTCATACATAGCAACTTCAATTTCTAAAACATCTTGAAAATCGGGATAAGGTGTGTTGGAGCCAGATCGTTTTGCGTAAGCTGCACGAATTGCCTCTGTCAAAGCACCTTTTTGAACAACCCCAAGCTTGGAGTTGATAGAAGCAAAGCTTTCTGCCTTTTCGCGAGCCGAAACATTAATGGTCTGTTCATCATAGGCGGAAAGTATAAAAGGGTTTATTGGTAAGTTGTTGCCACCTTGCAACAATCGATACGACTGAACCTTAGCAATTTCAAGAAAACGCTCATTGTCAACCACATCCCCCTTATAATCAAAATAAATGAAATTTGTCTGATAGTTTGATTGCACTCTTATATCAGTCAGGATCTTTAAAAGAAACTGAGTTTTTCCAACACCAGGTTTCCCCATGATTGCTAGATGGGAATTTGCATATTTTCTTGTATTATTAAGCTCAATTATCAAATCATTCTTTTGGAGCAACGTTTTACCAATAAATACAGATAAACCATGACCAAGCAATTCTCTGCGCCCACTAAATTCAACTTTATCAATTAGGCGTTTAATAAGAAGATCCGCGTCACGACCACACTCAATGAACATTTTCTCCAGGATTCTACTTCCGTTATCGATATGATCTTTAATAATCGATCGATTAGAAAAAAAATCGTCTTCCGAAATAGCGGAGTTCCCGTGCACAAAAGCAATTAGGGTGCGAATAAATGTTTCATCACTACCGATGAATGTTGGTCGTTTCATCTCTCCACCGGAAAAGCTTTTACTTGTTGGAACTTCATTTCCGGCTTCTACCAGGGAAAATGTAAATGCAATTCTTGCCAAGACGCCTTTCTCCAGTTTGGTTTCAAACCGGAGTACACTTAGAATCTCGTCAGTTTCACTGCTTGTATATAAACGGTCAGCCATCTCTCACACCTCCCAAAAATAGCCCGGCTTAATTGTTGTGAGTTCTTGCTGCTGATTGAATTCTAATCTTAATGCACCAGTCAAATGATGTTTCAGAGAACAGTAATATTCCTTGTCAATCTCTGTGTCCGTAGATAGAATAATAACCTGTTCGCCTGCGTTCGGGAAATAGTTATTTACTATGTTGTCTCGATGGGTACTGTCTAATCGTGACAACGGAGTATCAATAACAATCGGCAACTTAATCTGGCTAGTCTGTGCCAAACCCCATAGCAGGGAAATCGCAAAAATTTCTTTTTCACCAGCAGACAACCCTGACTTCTTGATCACGTGCCCGTTCTTGTCGGTAATTTTGACCTCGTATGACTTATCATCAATAGTGATGTCTTTAATTAAACTGCTTTTACTAGATAATAATTTGTACATTTCAAATGTTTTTTCCTGAAGAAGGTGGACCTTGTTTTTTCTTAGTCGTACGACAAATTGGCTCAACACTCCTGCAATCGCATCACACTCATTGATGAATTCAGATTTTTCTTTTGAAATATTGTGCTTTTCATAGAGCTTTTCAATTTCTATTTCAATTTCATGAACACGTTTCTCAATGTCCAATATGTCTTCTTCTAAAATTCTGAGTTGTTCCGTTTTGCGCCCAATCTGATTTGAGCAGCTTTCCATCTCATTCTGAAGCTGATCGAACAGTTCTTTTTCCGATTCTGTTGCAATGCCAACATCCAAGGCAGCTTCAATCTGGCGGAGTTGCGATTCCAACTCCCGTTTTTCCTCCAAAAGAGGCTGGATCAAAAATACATCGCTAGTTTCCAACGATTCCATCTGGTGCAAGACACGGGCCGCATCACGGTCTGAGAGATTCAACATCTTTGGAATGTCCGAAAGGTTGTTGCCTTCCTTTAATAATCGAAAAATACGTTGTTCCAGTTCAGCCATTTTTTCGGCAGAGAGTGTCTCTTGGTAAATGGGCTCAGGTTCCTCAACCACCCGAACAATTTTACGTGCCAATTCGGCAGCATTTTCTTTTATAGCTTCGCTCTGTAAAGATTCTCGTTCTGCTTCGATCTGTTTACTAATACCAGCAAAGAGTTTTCCCGCGATACTAAACGGCAAAAATTTTTCACAGAGCAACTTGATCTCGTTTTCGACCTGAACTAATCTATTCGAAATCTGAAGCCGCTTCTTCTCATTTTGACGGGCCACATCTCTGGTTTCAGGTTCTGTATGGAATGTTGCTTGAAACCTTCTCTTAGCATCGTTGTATTGTATTTTGAAATTTTCAAGTTCGGCCTGCACATCATCACGTTCTTTAGTTTTACGGTTCAGCTTGCCTTTCTCCCGCTTCAGCTCACTTTCCTTAAAATCAAGATCCTCATCTGATATTTCCACGAATCCTTTACGTTCTTCCTGTTTGATATAGAGAATATCGTTGGAAAGCTGATTGATGTATTCAATGCCCAATGCAGCCTCCAGGGAAGATTTTAAACGAACTTCCGAATGTTCGTCTGCAGCGATTTCCTGAATTTTTTCACCATCGAAAAAGAAAAACTGGGTGATACTTTGAGGAATAGTGGGTCGAATGAAATCTTGCCACATCTGCTTGTTCTGCACCAATACCCGCTTGCCATCACGAATCACAACCAGCCGTTCGTTCAAATCCTTGGGCTTGGGATCATCTGTCACTCCGGCGCTCCAGGATCGTTTGACAACCAGTTCAGAAAGATCATCCATTTCAATGACCAATTCAAAAGAAACACTGGCGTTGCCTCGCGCCTTTTCCTTTCGGTTGATGCAACGATAGATTTCATCAGTCTTTGCACCGTAAAGGCAGTAGTTAATAGCCTCCATGATAGAAGTCTTGCCAGCGCCGTTCATCCCGCCAATCAGGAAAACGCTCTCGCCTTTTTCACTATAAGGAAAATGAATCTCAGTGGGGAACTGAAAAGATTTATAATTCTCTATGGTCAACTTGCGGAATTTCATTGCGAAGCCTCCGTTTCGTACAAGTCGCTTTTCATTATTTCACACAATGCGTCATAAATACCTGTACGGCGGTCTTTGAACTCATACTCCCGGACTATTTCGAGCAGCTTAATTACCTTATCAAAGCTGACCTCGTGCTGTCGACACAATTGTTGAAGTAAATTTTTGTCTTCCTGAGTTAGGATCATTTTTCCACCGCCTCTTGGATGAGTTCTTCGACCTGACATTTTGCTTGTTCAAGCAATTGTTCGGATTCGCGCTTGGTCCTAAGACACTTTTTAACACATTCAGAAATGACATTTTCTTTGGCGATAGAAAGACGTGGGATAACAAGTTTCCCTACATCATGCGGAGCAAGGTGACCGTTAGTTGATCCAGTAATCCATCGCTTACATTGACTTTGTCCCATTGGACTTTGCATCACAGTAAGCAGATAGTGAGGATCGATATTTTCGTTGGCTCTTAATAATAGCAAGTCACCACAGAAGGCTAATCTCTCGTATCGGTTAACCAAACCGATCTTGCCAATAGTGGCACCTGTAATTGCTAAGAGGAGATCTTTTTTTTTCGCTAAACAAATTTCTGAAGTCAGTGTACAATAGCTGTCAGTCAAAAGCTCTATTCCCTGAATGTCTTTTATGCTTGCATAGTGAACAGATCCTGACGATGACTCAGACATCTGTTTACCTTTCAGGGTTGGACAAACAAGTGACCGCAAATACTGGTAGTCACAGTTCTTGCGAAGGTATTGTTCATAGTTGACGTAATCTAGTTTATAACATTGCGCGTCTATACGACGACCTTCCGTTATCTCACTCAAACTCACCTCGTTGCTAAGGGACTTTTTAAACTCTAGCTTATCTAATCCGAGTTCCTGCTTTAAAAGTTGCTGGGCTTGGGTGTAGAAAGATTGGGAAAGCATATTTTGGTTAATTGCTTCCCGAACTAGAGATGTAATCTCTTGCATAGATGAACGACTGGGGATAGGGACTGGTATCCTATACAATTCTGGCTTTGAAACAAATGCAATTAGTGTATTTGTTTTTACTCGAGCACGAAGTAGTTTCCCATAGTGGCACAGGAAGAATGAATAAATGTACTCGGGGCTTACAACCTCATTTTTAATTGTTGCTTTAAACAAGGTTCCACTTACTAGGGTTCTAGCAGGGTAATAATCTGGAACAATAGCAACTTTCTCAGCTTGACCTTTTACTTCAATTAGTATTTCTCTAGCTTTAATGCGTCCTTTAGGATATCTGATCCAATCAGCTACACTAACATAACCAACTTTGTCTTGCTCAATGGACAGTCCATCTTGACTAATATTAGTCGCCTGAAGAAATCGACAATCTTCAGCCCTAACTGCATTTTCGTTCAATATCTTTGTATTTTCGTACACTACTCTGTAACCATCAGAAACTAATTTTCCAAAGAGAGCATATTCAAGTGACTTAATTGCTAAATCCGCATGTAGCGTCTCCGGGCGATAATACTCGGGGTCTATTCTTCCAGCATGTTCAGACAATATAGATGCGTTTATTTCACTCCAAATTGCCATTATTCCGTCCTCCAGAAACTGAAGTTATTTTTCTGGGCGAAGCGGACGAAGGCCTCCGCAATATAAAGTTGGTCGCTTGGGATTTTTGACGCATCACTCAGATTATTAGGGGTAAGAGGGTAATTGACCAAGTCCTGGTCTACAAAGGGTTGCCCGCTTTCGTCCTCAATCAGATTGCCTTGTTCGTCAGTAAGGTACTCGTATTCACCGGAGTTATTTTTCCCACCACGTTCACTGACTGCCATGAAAATGGGATAGTCCAGGCGTTTTGCTACCTCGGCATCAATCCAGCGCTCTTTGAGAGCGCCTACCAGTTCGTCGTCGGCCAGAACCAGTTCAAGTTTGCCTTTATTGGTAAGTTTTTTTAGTTCATATTCAGCTTCGGAAATGGCCTTCTCCAAAGCTTTAATTTCGGTCAAAATCTTCTTTTTTTCCTCCTTTTGCTTTTCCTTGAGTGCCTTGATATCAACTTTCAGTTTTTCTCTAAGGGCTTTAATTTCCGCATTTAGGTCCTTTCTAGTTCCAGTCCACCCAACAGTTACTACTTCAATTTCCTGCTTAACCTTAGATTCAATAGCCTGTAAATCTGAATCCAGGTCCTCTAACTTTTTTTTAGCCTTTAATAGATTGCTCCGCAAGGAACGGATATTATCTTCCGCTTGTTCTATTATATCTTCCAGTTCCAGCATTTCCTCGGAAACATCTTCTCCCACACCTTTTTCAGCATCTTCCTGCATTTCTGGTTCTATTTCACTAAAGGTCTCAAACAGCAATTCGGAGATTTCCTTAGGTAGTACTTCGTCAGGTATGTCCAAAGAGTCTTGATACGTATTAAGTAACGCTTTGATCTGAGCTTCGTAATCAGGACATTGTCCTGCAACGGTTTGTTTTACCGTCTCAATTCTCTTCAGTTCTTCCTCAGTGTATTTCTGCACAAATAATACAGAAGTTTTCGTGCCGGTATGAGGCTTAAAGGTATTTGGATGTAATCCAACCACCGCTAAAAGCCGTGCCCTTCTCAGGATCCATTCCCGGATAAACGCCAGAGAAGAATTGTTGAATTTACCCTGCGGCAGAACAATGGCCGCCCGCCCACCTGGTTTGAGAAATTTTAAGATTCGTTCAATAAATAGCACATCCCGTTCTTCCTTTGCCGCTTTATCCTTGGCTCGTTTGAGCGCAGGTCTTGCTAATGCGTAATGCACAAGCATCTGCTTGTCCTTCATTTCTCCAGCAAAGGGAGGATTAGCAAGAATAACATCAAAATTCAACTCGTCAAAATACTTCCAGGCAAGATCCTCGTCCTTTAGAACATTGCCTTCATCTTCTTTTGCAATTTTATTGATAAGCAGTTTTGATTTTATTAATCCCTGCATTAATGATTGACCGGACATAGTTTCATACCATGTTCTTGGGTCCAAACTGCTGACGTCAGGACCAAAAATATTGGTATGCCCATCACCAGCAATTAACATCAAAGCACGGGAGGTCTTAGCAGCCCGTTCCTCAAAATCAATACCCCATAGATACTTCGAAGCATATTTGTGCTTACGTAACTCGCGGGAATCATAATCACTGGTTGGGTAGCACCATTCCATAGCATGTAGCAGAAATCCAGCCGAACCACAGGATGGATCCAAAACAAACTCGTTCTTTTTAGGGTTCAGCATGCGAACGCACATCTCAACTACATGTCGTGGTGTGAAGAACTGACCTTTTTTCTTCTTGGCTTCAGCGGGAAGGAGATACTCGAAAGCATCGTCCATGATACGCAAGTCAGAGCCCATTAAACGAACGCCTTCAATCGGACCAATACACACCTGAAGGTGTCTTTTAGTCAGTTCGATATCTTCTCCTTCTTTAAAAATGCCCGGCCATTCTTCACAGGCTTTATGAAAAAGCAGATTAATGCGGTCATATGTGATGTCGGGGTCGATGGCTTTACTAAACTCTACCTCTTTGTTTTTGCGGTTTTCCTGAGCTTCCTTTTCATCCCATATTTTAGCAAAAATAAGTTTAAAAATTTCGTTAAATTCATCCTTGCCACTATCAGCAAGAACTAACTCTTCCAAGTCTTGAATGATTTTTTTGAAGTTAAAGTCTCGTTTTTTTAGGTGAGCCAGCGTCTTTTTAGCTTCGAGGACGTCTTTGGGCTCCTGCCCTCTTTTGGGAATGTCATAAAGAGTATCATCAAAATCTTTAGGATAGGGACGGTAAAGAATGATGCTGTCACTTCCATTTGACCACACAGCTACTGGGGCACCTTCAGCGTTCATATAGCTTTTTAGTTGCTCAATTCCATCCTTTCGCTTCGGCTTCTTGACTTCTAGAATAATTTTAGGCGTCAATTTGGTGTTATCCGTATAAACGACAATGTCTGCGGCTTTCGTACCAACTTCGGTTCCGAAGTGGATACTCTTTTCTAATTCAATCTCATCTTCCTTATAGCCGTAAGTATAAATCAGTTTATATACCCATAGTTGGCGCACGATTTCTTCTGGATTAGCTTTGCCGCTTTCTACAAAAACCTGGACTTCTTCCTTACCCGATGAGAAATGAACGAAGCTTTTCACGTAATACTTTGTTTTTCCAGCTTCACGGCCTGACTCTACTGTTTTTGGATAAATCTCAATAATTTCATGTATTGGTTTACCAAGCGCTTCAAACTCATTTAGTTCATATTGTGATCTCGGATCTTTAAAAATTCGATCTATGATCTCTTTAGTGTTCAAGATGCTTCACTCCTCTGAAAAATACCTTATGCATACTAATACGAAGTGCAACTTTGTTTCTCGTCTATTCAGACGGTACATGTTCTTTCTTTTTAAAATTCAATTTTTTGTATTTTCTTTTGTAAAACTCTAAATTCTTTGGCTTTCCCTCGAAGTCTAACTGCCAAAATTTCCATGCATCAATAGAATAGCCTGTAACAGCAATTGCTGCCAAACGTGGACTATCAAATGTCTTCTTTTTACCTTTAAGTACCATTTCAAGATTACCCCCCTCTGTTAAGAATGAAGTAATCCTGTTTCCTTTGTAATAGGCAAAAAAATCAATGCTATGGGGAATAACCTCAGCATTTATTAAATCTATTAGAGTCACTCTATCCGGTGCTTTTTTAACCTTTTTTGTTTTTTTATTTGATTTATCGTCTTGACTTTCTTTCAACTCAGACACATAGGCGCTTAGGTATTCAAGAAGTTCCTTTTTTGCCTTATCACTTTCACGCACTTTGTCGATTTCATAAACTAGCGACAATTTTAAATTTGTTAGCTCTTGTGGAACAGGAATATTGCTTTTATTAAGTTCATTAATTGTTGCATTAATTTTCTTTAATTGAACAGCCTTGTCAGACACATTGGAACAATTAATTTTATTTATGCATTCCTGTATGTCGCTTAATATTTCTTTGATTTCGGCAACACGAGCTTGAAGTTCCATGAAGTACCCCCTTGACGTTGAGACTTAGAATCCTGAAACCCGCATAAAATAAGGATTTGTATTTCGGGAAAAGGGTGTTTTTGCACCACCGGTTAATTAAGTTAAAAACTCCGTAACCGAAAGTGTTTTTTTGGCTAAACATGAAAGACTTTTAAAAGCTTGTTACTTAGAAGGCAACTCAGGGTCTTTCGTCAGTCTTCTTAAGGGAGGTCCGCTTAGACGGATTCTTAGAATATTCCAGTATGCGAAGTTATCCAGTTGCGATATATTTTATCAGGAATAATATATTATAAAATAGCCTATGATTCCAGTATTATCAAGGTTTTAGCAGCCCCTAATTAGGTTTATCTTTTTTCCCCTGAACGATTTCCCGACCTTCAGTTTTTTTCATTGCCAAAAACACATTCTCATTATGCCATCGCAAATACTGCTCCGATGGCTTCTCGTGCGTGTTGTCGGGTATTTCCGACAACATTTTCCCATGATATGCATAATACTCCTTGACGTTGCCATAATCCTCTTTTATCTGCTTGCTGATCTCGATATGTAAAGTCTCGTCAATGGTTATGTACCCTCTGTCAAACAATGTATGTATATCTTTTCGCAATAACAAACCGTTACTTGTGCTATGCGGCCCTTCTTGCGAATATGGCTTAATATGTGTTGCCTCAAGTACCGGCAATGTCTTTTCGCCTGTTATAGAACACCGTCTATGATAAGCCTCTGTAACTAAAACCTTAAATATTGAGTCTCTTATGTCAATTATACCTGATTATGGCAGAAGTGTATATTATTGTATCTAAACATGATAGAAGTCGAATAAAAAAAGCGTGACGTACTAACAGTTCAATTCACTGTTAATAAATCACGCTTTACAAAAACTTTTGGCTGATTTATGAATACCAAGCGATCTTTGGAGCATCAAGAATCTGAGTGCAGACGTATGTACCGCGGAGCGCGCAGAGGCGCAGAGGGAGAGTGCTGGGACCAGTTGATTCCTTCTATCCAAATATTATCTGTTTTTTTGTTTTGTTATTTTATTGTTGATTTAAAGAAGGCAATACTTAAATCAATTGTATTTCTCTGCGCCTCTGCGACCTCTGCGGTGCCGTTTTCTCTTTATAAAAACAGCATGACCTAATCAATTGTGCTTCCATGTCGCTGTAAGGTTATCCACTTGTCCAAAATCTATAAGTCCCTAGGCAATGAAAAAGGCCCACTTTGAAAGTGGACCTTTTTTGTTATGCCGGTTCTTTCTTGGTCTTTGTTTTGTCCTTTTTCTTGTCCTTGGTTTCACCTGTTTCCGGCTCTTTCAATGTCTTGACATGGTCCAGAGCTTGTCCTGCGGCTTGGAAACCCACATTAATGCAGTCACCGACACCCACGCCCTTATATGAACCGCCAACCACATAGATGCCCGGGTTGGCTTGTACCCTTGCCTCAATGTTGGCCACCCGTTCCAGGTGCCCCACCGTATACTGGGGCATTCCCTTAATCCAACGGTAGATTTTATGCATAACCGGTCGGGCGGTCAGCCCAATAATGTCCCTTAATTCGGCTAAAACCATTTCCAGCATCTTGTCATCATCCTGAAACACCAACTCCTGGTTCCGCGCCCCTCCGACAAAAGCCCTGATTAACACGTAGTCATCGCTGGGGGTCCGGTAATTCCACTTGGTTGAACTGTAAGTCCCGGCCTTGATTTTTCTCTTTTCGGAAATCGGTACTATAAAACCAAATGCCTCAAGGGATTTGTTAATATCAGACCGTTTAAAAGCCAGGTTTACCGTTGCCGACGTGGCCTGGGGGATTCCCGCCAGATTATCTGCCATGGTCTTGTCTACTTCCTCTATTATCACCGCAGCCTCGTGGGACGGAGCT
>JAJZQD010000004.1:57162-58329 GCA_021847735.1 Bacillota bacterium
GTGTGTCTGAGGGTTTAATATCACGGCTTCGGCGCGGACTGGGTCCATGCCGTCAATGTAGACAACATACCCGTCCACAGCTTCTTTGACGATTTTTGTAACGGTTTTGCCCGTTAGGATTTTTGATTTATCGAGGTTTGAAACAATAGCCTCTGTTAGTTCGCTCATGCCCCCGGCAAAGGTCATGAAAAATGTCTTCTGTACTTTGCCCGGCTCAGGCGGTTTTGGTTTGGGAGCATTTTTCCTGGCAATAAGCATGGCCTTGATCAGGCTCCCGTATTTTTGCTCCATCTGGATAAACCGTGGAAAGCTTGCCTTTAGACTCATCTGGTCAGGGTCTCCGGCATGAATACCGCCGATAAGGGGTTCAGCGATTTTATCGAGGGCTTCTTTTCCTAATCGCCGGGTTACAAAACTACCGAGTGTTTCGTCACTATCGGTCTTCTTTTGTGGAATAATGAGGTCAAAAGCCATCCTGATTTTGCCCGGCCAGGAGATAAGAGGGCTTAAGGCAAAAGGTATCAGCTTGGTGGGAACTAACCCCATCAAACCGTCAGGAAGCTGGTTTAACCTTCCGTCGGCATATACATAGGTTCTTTTACTGGCTTCGTTGCTGCCCATCAGACGGTCACTAATGCCGATTTTCTGGGCCATCTGGCCGACCCACGGCTTTTCTGAAAGAAAGCAGTCCGGCCCGGCCTCGACGGTATAGCCGTCTATTTTTTCGGTAAATATCTTGCCGCCCAGCCGGTTGTCTTTCTCAACCAGAAGATAATCAACCTGCTCTCCTGATTCCAAAGCCTTTTGCAGTTCATAAGCAGCTGAAAGCCCGGTAATCCCGCCACCTATTACCACTACCTTTTTCATCCTCAACCACCTCGTTCATTTTGTCATTTCAGGCCTGTTCACACTTTTTCCAAAACCGTCTCCGCCAGCGCCCGGATAAACAATCCGGAACTGTTTAGGGAGGCAGTCCGGTGGAAGTTCAGACCGAGAGAAGCCGCATGGCTTTTCTGGGCAATATCAATATCATAGAGGGTTTCGATATGATCTGAAACAAAACCCACTGGAACTAGAAGCACATCAGTAAAACCGTCCTGTTTGATTTCATCCATGACATCTTCCACCATTGGGGCCAGCCATTCTTCCTGGCCGCCGCCTTTACTC
>JAJZQD010000005.1:0-53319 GCA_021847735.1 Bacillota bacterium
ATAGACTCTCGGCATTCGCCGAGTCAGATGGGACAAGGCTTTGCTTGAACCATCGATATTGAATTCCTCCTACTTTTCGGTAGGGGGATTTCATTTTAATGAGCACCCAACTGGAAATTCGTTTCGAAAATTATCGAAAATTATGTTGCAAAGTATGTCGAAAACGCTTGACTTTTTCAAAATACCCCCAAAATCGGCGTGGAAGGAATTATTTTCCTTACTAACAACATTTGGGGTGTTTGTAGTGAAACCTATTGTTACTCCGCATGACTCTTATCAAGAATTTGTCATCGAACAACTGCAACAACACTATACCGGCGGGCTGCTCGTTCTTGTCAATAAGGACTGGCTCCTTATCTCCAAACTCTGGATCACAAACCTGACTGAAATAACGACGTTACTTCAAGATGGTTACAGCGTCAGAGGTCCTGCTCCACGTGATCCTGCCTCCATGCTCCGTTCGTTTCTGCTCTTTTTGCTGACTAAGCCGGAAATCGGTATCACCGCTTGGGTGGATGAACTGTACCGTGTTCCCCTTTATGCTATTCTCAGCGGTTTTGAACCCGGCGATGTTCCCGGCGTTGGCACGTTCTATGATTTCTTTACACGCTTATGGGCTGCGTCTGAAAAAAGCTTTAAGCTTCGTAAGCAGAGACGTAAACGTAAACCCAAGAAGGGAAAGAAGGGTGAAAAAGCTCCAACCACTACTCCCGGACGAATTAAACGTTTAGTCAACTGGATGATGAATCACATTGACAGACAAAAGGATTTGCCTATGGATCGCTTATTCCAATTCTTCCAGTCTCAAATTCTGGCGGTATCAGCAAGATTCGGATTGCTTGGGGATATGGGCACGCTCGGTATCGCCGGTGACGGCACTCCTGTCGTTACAGCCGCCTATCCTCGAAGCAAACCATCTTGTAATTGTCATGCCCAAGGCCTTGCGAAGTGCAACCATCCCCGCTTCTATTCCCAACCCGACTGCAATTCCGGCTGGGACAGCGCACGGGAACGCTATTTTAATGGATACCACCTGTACATGCTGACTGCAGCAACCAGTCCGTATGACTTACCGTTGTATCCACGTCTGCACCCTGCTTCCCGACACGATGCAGTAAGCTGTGTCGTCAGTTCGGTTGAGTTTTCGCAACGTTTCACCTTGGGCATGGTGGACAAGATTCTGCTGGATGCCGCCCATGATGCTGGGCCCATCTATGACCTCTTACTCCACCAGAATATTGAACCTTTTATCGATCTCAATGTGCGCGGTACGAAGAACCTGGAAACCGATAGTGATATTCAGATTTCGCCCGATGGTATCCCGATTTGTTCCTACAGAAAGAAGATGAAGCATGACGGCGTCGACCATTCTCAGAAACGTCATAAGTGGAAATGTCCAATGATGAAGGGCCGGACGACCAACACCTGCCCGAAACCCTGCTCTACCGCCAAATATGGAAGAACGTTCCATACTTGCAGTAAGGATAATCCTCGTCTTTTTCCCAAAACACCAAGGGATTCGGAAAAATGGAAGCTCATTTACAAACGGCGTACTACCGCCGAGCGAACCAATAAACGCGAGAAGATTGATTACAAGCTGGAATCCGGTCGTCACCGTTCAACCAAGATGTGGTACATTCGCATTTACGGCATCATGATGTGCCAGCACATGGATGCTTGGTATGCCCACCTGAAAGAAGATCTAAAGGATCTAAAACAACTTATCTTCCCACAGGCTGCTTAACTTAACTCTGAAGCTCTTTCTTAAAATGAAGGCTGTCAGGCTTTTTTGGCATACCCTTTTTTGCGAGTGACTAGAAATAAGGCAACTTCTAAACTTCTAACACCAAAATTTCCAGTTGTTTTTATCTAACTTTGGCAGTTACTCCCTTTTTACTCCGAGAGGCTATAGTTGTTTCTATGTTCATGATATGCGGTTTACTTCCGATTTGTTATATGTAAACAAAAAAAACAGGCCGCAGGACCTGTTTAGAGGATATTCTTTACGTTAATGGCTTCCTTCTCCGGGATATGTTTTAACAGCATTTTTAGTTCCGCCAGTTCGGACCTTGACCCCGGGATATCCCGGGTGTCCATAAACTCTTTAACCCTGGACATGGTTATGTTGATATTGTCCAACTCCTGGTGGTCAAGCAGTACTGTCCATTTAATGCTTGCCTTATTCCATGAAGACTGAAGTTTAGTGTAACTCCGTTCAGCTGATCCCCAGTCCTTCGACTGTACGCTTTTTTCGACGGTTGCGGCTTCAGCCGCCAGGTGTTTGGCAGTGTTGTCGATATAGTAGTAGGCAAAAGTACCAAACCCCAAAAGCAGTGCAAACAGGACTACACTGGCTATCACTGTTTTCATGTTTTCAATCCTCCCCGGTTGCCGCTTTTCTTTTGATAAAACAGCTTACCCTCCGTATCAAGGCTGGCAAAAAGGACCTGTTCCGCTGATCCAATGCCCTGGCTGTTCAACTGCTGCGTGAGCCACCCGATATTAAGATTTAGTTTGGTCAGGTTCTGATTCATAATGTGACCGTCTGAAATCAGAACATGGGGAAGGCCTTCATACTTTGTCGGCAGGTTTAAGTCTTCCGGGATAACCGGCCGTTTCTGGGACTTGGGAATAACGCTCAACTGTCCGCTGGTTTCCAGAATCGCAAATTCCACATCTGAAATGTTGGCGATATTTTTTGCTCTAAGTTGTTCCATGAGGTCACTGAGGTTGTATCTGAGCCTGGCCAGTTCGGGCTCAAGTATTTTACCGTTTTCCACCAGGACGCTTGGTCTGCCGCAGATTATCGCCCTGGCTCTTTCACTTTTCAGAGAAATATATGATAAGATAACCTGAGCCACCAAAAGGGTCAGAATAGGAGTTATTCCGTTTATCAGCGGTATACCCGGGTTTTCCATCGGGATGGCGGCCAGTTCGGACAGCATGATTGTTACCACTAGTTCAAAGGGCTGCAGTTGGCCAATCTGGCGTTTACCCATAACTCTCATGGCAATTACAACAAGGGCATAGAGTATGAGCGTTCGGACGAGTACGATGAGCATAGTTAACCTCCTTTGAGCAGATACATAGACATTTTAACCAACGGAGAGCTGTTTTATGAAAGGGAGTTAATGCAAGTACTCACAAGCACAGCTTAGCACCCGTTTATACCGTTCGAAGGGCAATTATGCCGTTTCATGGGAAAATAATAGTAAAAACTACGGATGTAGTGGTATGTTTACAATATAAAATTGGTCGATAAACTTAATTTGTAGTTTGAGCCGGGAGAGGTGAAGGCATATGATTTTACCGATTATAGCGATTAGTGTGATGATCCTTATCGGTGCCAGCCTGCTTACTTTACTTGGGATTGTTCTTTCATTGGGACACTACGATAAGGACGAGGTCCGGGCGAGATTCGAATAGAAAAGAAAAGAAAAGACATTTTTAATCTCACAGTTTAAAGTCAAATACATATGTTGATTTGGCAGGGTTAGTCCCTGCCTTTTGTCTTAAAACGGGAAAACCGCGGATTGTCTTAATCCGCGGTTTTTATTTCCGTTCGGAGGCGAGCTCGACCTCAGCCCCTGGCAAGGTAATAGGAGAGTAAAAAGAGGGTGTCCCAAAACTAAGAAGGAAATGGCAGGTGTGTTCCGCAGAGCGAGGCTGACGTCCGCCGGCCCGTGACCGCGTATGCGGGAGCGGTCTTTTGCCGGCTGAGTTGTTGCTCGCTCGAAGGAATACACCTGCCATTTCCCTTACGGGTGTCAGACGCCCACTTTTTACGACAGTCCGAACTCCTTGGCCAATTCCCTGAAAGCGGGGAGTGAATTCAGGATGACACTTTTATCCATGCAGTAGGCAATCCTAAAATAGCCGGGTTTCCCGAAACCGCTGCCCGGTACCAGCAGTATGTTGTACTTCTGTGCCGCCTTGACAAAGGAGATATCGTCGGACACCGGTGATTTGGGGAACAGGTAGAAAGCCCCGGCCGGTTTGACCATTTCAAAACCCATTTCCGTAAGGTTGTTATACAGGATATCCCGTTTTTCCTGGTACTCGGCTATATCAACGCTTTCTCTCTGGAGGTGTGTGACGAGCCTTTGCATCAGGGCGGGGGCATTGACAAAGCCGAGGGTGCGGTTGGCAAAAACCATGCCGTCCATGACCAGGGGCAGGTTTTTGACCCGGGGGCTTACAGCCAGGTAACCGATACGTTCACCGGGCAGGGCCAGGTCTTTGCTGTGGGAAGTGACAACAACGCTGTTGTCTATGTATTTAAAAATACTGGGCACTTTTACCCCGTCATAGCTGATTTTGGCGTAAGGCTCATCTGAGATAACATAGATGTCTTTGCCAAACTCGGTTTCCTTTTTCTTCAGCAGGCTCCCCAGTTGTTCCAGGGAAGCTGCGTCATATATGGCACCGGTGGGGTTGTTCGGCGTATTTACTATCAGGGCTTTCGTCCTCGGCCCAATGGCAGCTTCAATGGCGGCTAGGTCGAGTTGAAAGTCTTCTTTGGTGGACACCTCTTTGAAGGCGCCGCCATGGTTGTCAATGTAAAATATGTATTCTACAAAAAAGGGTGACAGGATTATAACCTCATCGCCGGGGTCAAGGATGGTTTTCAGCACAACATTTAGGGCGCCGCCTGCTCCGACTGTCATTACGATATTGGTCTCACTGAATTCGAGCCCTGATTCCTCTGCCAGCACTTCGGCCACGGCCCTGCGGGTGTCGGGATAACCGGCGTTGCTCATGTACCGGTGCATACCGGGAACCGGGTCAAGGGCAAGCCTTTTCAATTCTTCTTTAAGGGCGGCGGGGGGTTCGACATCAGGATTACCGAGGGTAAAATCGTATACCTTGTCTGCACCGTGTATCTTTCTCAGTTTTTCGCCTTCCTCGAACATCGCCCGGATCCATGAGGCGCGTTTTAGGTTTTCTTCAATTTTTTTGGCAATAGGCAAAAGAAACCCCCCTTTTATAAGTTCTTAAATGTTAAAAATATCTTTTCTTCAAACTGTTATTGGGTTATTCTATATTATAGCATGGGTGGCAAATTAATAACAATTGCCTAAACAATGTAACATAAATAATACGAATGGCTATCAGGACAGGAGGAATGTAGAAAATGGATTCGGTGGAAAGGGCAGTACATAGAATTACCCGCAATGACAGGTTTGCCAGGATGGCAGGGATTGAGGTCAACGAGGTTAGGCTGGGTTACGCCCGGGTTACTATGAAGGTTGAGGACAAACACCTGAACTCTGTGGATATTACCCATGGGGGCGCCGTGTTTACGTTGGCCGATATGGCTTTTGCGCTGGCTTCCAATTCTCACGGCCAGGTTTCCCTGGCCCTGAACATGAGTATAAATTTTCTCAAGGCGACCGAACTAGGGGCCGTCCTTACGGCTGAAGCAACTGAAGACAAACTGACAAACCGTACCGGCCTGTACCGGCTTACCGTAACGGACGAAACCGGAGATATGGTGGCTTTGGCTGAGGGGTTAGTGTATAGAAAAAAAGAGATGATTTAAACAGGCGTAAAGTGAACTCGTTCAGCTAAAGCTGAACATCGAAACTTCAGTGGGGGACTCTACCCCCACTGAAGCAGAAAAGTGGAAACTCCACATTATAGAAGGTGGAGTCTTGGAATTGGGATAAAATCGGAGGGTTTGCCCCAGAAGGGCAAACCTTCATTTTTTAATGCTTGATAGCGATAAAAAATGGCTTTGCAATTATTGGGATTATTGTATTAAATAGAAATATAGGTTTGGCTTTTCTCGACAACTTGAAAAACACTGACCACAGAGGTCGCAGAGGACACAGAGAAATGAATAATTTTCAAAAGAGATTACTGCTTTGTGGGATATTGGAGTGAACTCGTTCAGCTAAAGCTGAACATCGAAACTTCAGTGGGGGACTCTACCCCCACTGAAGCAGAAAAGTGGAAACTCCACCTAATAGAAGGTGGAGTCTTGGAATTGGGATCAAAAATGAACTAAGTAGTATTACGGAGAAGTTAGGTGAAATGTTTTTGACTCTGGGGTAAAAAACAAAAGAGCCTCGTTTTGAGGCCCTGTCAAGTACAATACATTTTTAGTAAATCGATTATTTCGTTTCTGGTAATGTCTTCCTTATCTTTCTTTGAGTAAATGGTCAGAAGAAATATTTCTTTGTCATCTTTTATAACGTAATAAATCAAACGAAAGCCGTGAGTTTTCCCAGCTTTTATACTGGAATTAGCAACCCGAACTTTATAAAGACTGTTATCAGTAGTTAGTTTTACGTCGGCAATTTCTACGCCCATGAAATTACCTTTTTCAAGCTCAACTACTATTTCATCAACATCGTCGACAATTCTTGAATATTTCTTTTTCCTTAGATAATATTTTATGTCCTTTTCGAATTGTGGGGTAAAGATAACCTCGTAACTCATTAATCAGCCTCAAAAAAGTTATTTAAGTTGGTTTTTTAGCTCCTGCCATGTGCGTTTCTTTAACTTACCTTTGGAAATTTGACTCATTTCCTTTAGAGAATTAGCTAATGATTGAGCAGGAGAACATGGTCTGTTTTCTTTGTTTGAGTGATCAGTCTTGGGTATTGGAATACTCATAATCTGTTCCCCCTTTCCATCTATCGTACCACTATCTTTAACCACATTGTACCATCTCCAATTAGCAAATTCAATATAGATTATAGTATTCACCGTTAGTAAAGAAATAACGCTTTTATTACCAGATTATGCTATAATTGAAAAAATGTTTCGGGTCCAAAAACACATCACCTAACAACAGGCTAAACGGCTCCGCTGGCGCTCCGACCCAACTTTCCCGTCCTCGGGCTGTCACGCCTTTTGCGGTAAGTGGGGAAGGGATGCAAGAGCAAAAGCCGCGCCAGCCCTGTGGGCGGGAAAGTTCGTTTAGCCAATATGCGTTAGGCAAAATGTTTTTGACAACTCTAGCAAAAAATAAAAAGGCCCATTTAATGAGCCTTAAAAAACAAGAGCCATCATGGCGGCTACCACACAGGCAGCTTATGTGATGTTTAAAAACACACGACCATGATGGGCTTATCTTCACAAATGTTCGTTTATAGCTTAAATATACTTTAGCACGAGACATTTTGTCAATGTTTTTGTTTCGATAATCAACAGCTATTTTAACCAAATATCGCAATTGATATTCGAAATTACAAGGTCTATCTACCAAATTTGTATTTTGGGAATAATTCTCTATAGATTATTTTAGGTTCAAGTATCTTGTAAAAAAAGTCCTGATTAGTGTATTCATACCTTGGCCAAATTGCATTGGCGATAAAGTCGGCGGCTTGAATATTATATAAAGTATGTGATTCAACGTATTTTATACTAAGATCAACATTACAGCTCCATTCCGCGTTCACCTTAATGTAAATATATTCTTCGAACGAGTTTAATGAACCAACTGCAGTATTTCTATTATCTAAAATTATTGATAAGGAGCCATTTCTTTGCTTTCTGGCTAAAGGGTCAATTAAAAATTGAAGTAAGTAGTTGTAGCATACGTTTTTCCGGGCGATAAGCCTTGGGTCAAGGTGATTTTTATCCACTACTATATATCTAATCTCTATATCTTGTGAAACCATTTTTCTGAGATAGAATTCTTTGATGGAAGGGTAAGCGTCTGACGCTTTAATTTCCTTGGAATTTTGAAATTCCGGAAACGCTGTTCTTGTCTTAAGATCTAGTTTTTTCATAAGGTTTTTTAGTGGCTTTGGATTATCGACTGCTACTGATGCAATAACAAAGTACCTATCTTTTTGACCAAGATTCCCCGACTCGTCTAAATAGACCCACATTTTTCGCACCTTCTTCCTCTAGGTCATTTTGACAAGACAGGTGCGTTTTCCTCCTAATGTGCCATTGATGTGTAAATATTAGTCGAAAAGTTAATTGAGAACCTATCAACGCTGGAAACGGCTCTACTGGGCTCCTACCCAACCTTCCCTTATCCCCGGCCGTCACGGTTTTCTCTGTGTACTCTGTGTACTCTGCGGTTCAATAATGTTTAAACAAAAACCCAAATCAGCTCTAACAGCGAATGCCAGATGGCGTTCGCATTTTTTTTTGAGCAGCCACTGCTTCCCGGAAGGCTGGAGGTAATCAAACGAAGTTTTCCCTGGGAATAAAAGAGCGTGCCGGGTAGAAAAATACCCTTAAGTGAACTCGTTCAGCTAAAGCTGAACATCGAAACTTCAGTGGGGGACTCTACCCCCACTGAAGCAGAAAAGTGGAAACTCCACCTTCTAGAAGGTGGAGTCTTGGAATTGGGATAAAGGCAATTGAGGAGGAAACGCTTTTGTACCAGGTCAGGGAAAAGACGGCCTTATCGACATTTAAAATAGCTGCTACTTATATCGGAACGGTGGTGGGGGCCGGGTTTGCTTCCGGACAGGAAATACTCCAGTTTTTCGGACATTTCCGCGGCAACGGTTTTTGGGGACTGCTGCTGGCCACGGTCCTATTCGGCATCTATGGCTGGGCTATACTGGACCTGGGCATGAGACTAAAGGCCCGTTCCCACCTGGAAGTGGTTCACTATGCCGGTGGGAGATGGCTGGGTACGGTTATTGATTATGTGATAACGTTTTTCCTCTTTGGGGCCTTCACTGTAATGATTGCCGGGGCCGGGGCGATTTTTGCCGAACAGTTTCACTGGCCGGCCATAGCCGGCGGCGGCATAATGGCACTTATAACGTGCGTGACGGTTATGCTGGGCCTAAGCGGGGTAATTAATTCAATAAGCCTGGTGGTGCCGGTAATGCTTGGCTCTGTGGTGGCTATAGGGGTTTGGACCGTTTTAGCCACCGGTTTTCATCTTAACCCCGTTGTTGGCGCAGTACCTACTAAGGCCGCCGTTCCGCTTTGGCCCTTGTCGGCAGTCGTCTATGTATCGTATAACCTTGTTATGGCTGTAGCCGTTTTGGCCCCCATGGGCGCCAGGTACCAACAGCCGCGCCTCTTAGTTAAAGGTGCAGTTTTGGGCAGCCTCGGGCTTGGTTTGGGCGCCCTGGCCATATTCCTGTCTCTGGCTCCCAACCTACCCCCGGCGGCCCAGTTCCAGATTCCGATGGTCTATGTGGCCGGGGGCTTGAACCCCACCCTGAAAACCATATACAGCCTGGTGCTGCTGGCTGAAATTTATACTACAGCAGTGGGCAGCCTTTACGGTTTTGTAGCCAGGCTCCTCCCTTTTAATGGCAGTGCTGCCCGGTTTTATATAATGGGCGCCGGTGTGGCAGCGTTTCTGGCCAGCAAACTGGGGTTTACCACCATGGTCAGAACCCTGTTCCCGGCAGTTGGGTATGCCGGGTTACTGTTATTAGCGGGCCTTACTTACACCCTTGTAAAGGGTGGAAAAGACCGGAAGAATCAGTCCGGCGGTTGAAGGAATTAAGTCTTCCGGTGTTGAATAAACCTTCTTTATGGACCATTAGACTCAATATAACAAGCACTTGGTAAATACCGCTAGGAGGTATTATTTTGCTTAAAAAGATAATTATCGTTGTGGCAGTAATCATTGCCGGTTTAGTGACAGGCTATTATTCCCAACCCATCTACAACCTGGTTTGGCCGGGCGGCAGTACAAAGACTTTGGGTTTTGCAAATGATAAAAAAGTACCTGGGACAGAAAACGGGGGTGTGACCCAGAAAGCCCCACAATACATCTCTGAGGGTGACGCCATTAGTGCAGTCAAAGACCTCCCTTTGATGAATAAACTCTCAGAACTGGAAGGGACCAAGCTGGTCTTTGCGGCTGACCAGCAGCCAACTGACGATTACCCCGTCTGGACGGTTGAAGTAAAGCAGAGACATACTGACAAGGTTCCGGCGACGATGTATTTTCAGGTTGACGCCCTTTCGGGAAAGGTTTTGGAACTGCAGAAAGACGATATGAAAATATCCGGTATCGGTTTACTCATGACTAAAAAGGAAGTTAAAAAGATTCAGGGCAGAGCCCCGAAAAGCAGGTCAGTCTTTGACAGGACATTAAGGCAGAATGTCAGGATAGATAGTTATGCAGGACTGGAAATACTATTTGACAGCCGGGGTAAGGTTATCCGGGTAACTGTGACAAATGCAGATTATCTGGGCCCGAGGGGTATAAAAGTCGGGGATTCTAAAAAAGATATTATCAGGCTTTTTGGCAAGGCTCACACGGCCCCAACAAACCTGCTAATTTACAGCCCGGTAGACGACGACGGCATGAATTTCACGGTTAAACTGGATGACAGCGGCCAGGCTGTTGAAATATCGATGGAGACTGTAACCAGGTGAAAACCTTTAACGGAGATGAATTTAATTGAAGGAACAATGGTTTCTGGGCATTATCCAGAACAAGGTTTTAAGTGACAAAGCAGCAAATATCGATACTGCCGGGAAGATGATTCTTGAGGCCGCCGAAAGGGGGGCCAACGTTGTGGTTTTGCCTGAAATGTTTAATTGCCCCTACAGCAGCGAGCTTTTCCCGGCATATGCCGAACAACACCCCGGCGGGGAAACGACGGCCATGCTTTCCGAAATAGCGGCATCGAAGGGTATCTACATTTTTGGCGGATCTATTCCCGAAAAAGATGGGAAACAGGTTTTTAACACCTGTTTCATATTTGGCCCTGACGGAAATCTACTGGCCAGGCACCGCAAAGTCCATCTTTTTGACGTGGAGTTCAGTGCGGGGTTGACCTTTAGGGAATCAGACACCTTGGGGCAGGGAGACACGATTACTGTAGTTGATACCCCCTTTGGCAGGATTGGTGTCGGGATATGTTACGATATTCGCTTCCCTGAACTGGCCCGGGCCGTTGCCCTGCGTGGGGCAGTTCTGATGGTAGTGCCTGCTGCCTTTAACATGATCACCGGACCTGCGCATTGGGAAATTATAATGAGGATGCGGGCCGTTGACAACCAGTTTTATGTGGCGGGAGCCGCCCCAGCCAGGAATGAAAAGGCCTCATATATTGCTTATGGGCACTCCATGCTGGTTGACCCCTGGGGCAAAACCGTACAGACTCTGGACGAAAAGGAAGGTATTATTGTGGCCGAAATTGACTGTCAAAGGTTGGCACAGGTTAGGGCTGAACTACCCCTCCTCAAACACCGCAGGACAGACCTGTATGAACTTAGAGAATTATAAACTCCCGAAAACAGGAGTCTTTTTACCCGCCGGTATTGCCCGGCCGGGCCTCCAAATTCCAGTTACTTCCGTTCATAATAGCGCGGACCGGCGCTAACAATAAATGTATGAAACACCGGTTTTTGATTTACGGCCTATTAGGTTGGACAATGGAAATATTCTGGACCGGACTGGGTTCTCTGGTTAAAGGGGATGTGGCCCTGCGAGGTTTCAGCTACCTGTGGATGTTTCCCATTTATGGATTGGCCATTGGGTTGGAACCCGTACATGATCGTATACGGCATCTTCCCTGGTACATCCGGGGAATTATTTGGACTGCCTTCATTTTTGGCATTGAATTTGTCACCGGAGGGCTAATCAGTTTGACAGTAGGGAAAATACCGTGGGACTACTCGGGGGCAACCCGCTGCTCTATGGCCGGTTTAATCAGGACGGACTATGCGCCGGTGTGGTTTGGTGTGGGGCTGTTATTTGAACAGGTTGACGATTTTCTCCGAAAAAAAGTATACTTTAAGAAATAAGCAGGCGCGCCTGCTTATTTTTGTGCGCCCTTAATGCCTCAATTTTGGCATAAAATTCTAGTGAAAAATATGGCAGGGTTTTCAAGGGATATGGTATACCTGTGTCGAACCTTTATGCATATGTCAGGATAAACGCCATTTTTTTCGAAGAATGTTGTGGGCGAACTATAGTTTAATCACGAAAAAAAAGAGTTAGGCGGGCGGAAAATTAATGAACCTACTGGAAATACTGGCACCCAATAACCAGATAAGGTTTAGATATGTGATGGTTTCTTTGTTTTGCCTGCTGGCGGGGAGCATTCTGGCAGTTTACCTGATTCCCCAGTTGTACATGGTAATTCCTGTCCCTGTTTACCTGACCTTTCATACAATACTGGAGTTCTTTAGCGTTGTGGTCAGCGCCGCCGTTTTCATTGTAGCCTGGTACAATTTCCAGCAAACGCGCAACAGGCGTGAACTTATCATTTGCCTGACCTTTCTGGCAGTGGGCATTATCGATTTTGCTCACGCCCTGTCTTATAAGGGAATGCCTGAATTTTTCAGCGCTAACTCGGTAAACAAGGCTTCCACTTACTGGATTACGGGCCGTTTAATCCAGGCGGCAGGCATCTTGGCCGCCACCCTAGTCAACCCCGGCCTAACCAGGAAACAAGTAAATCCACTGGGGTATGTGGTTTTTACTGTTACCGTCGTTTCGGCGGCCTTGGTTTTTATTGCCGCAGACCCGAATTTTCTGCCCAATATGTACCTGGAAGGGCAGGGGCAGACGGCCGCGAAAAGGTTCCTGGAGTACGTGGTTATTGCTTTACAAACTGCAGCACTGATTTACCTGTTTACCAGGGAAAAAAGCTGGGCCGCCGAACGCCACCTGGAAGCTGCACTGCTGTTGAGCATTTTCAGTGAAATTGCTTTTACCCTTTATTCTAGTGCCTATGATACATATAACCTAATTGGTCACATATACAAAATCGGCGCTTTTGTCAGCATCCTGAGGGGGTTTTTCATCGCATCGGTCGTGCGGCTTTATGAAGCTAACAAAGTATTGGACGAGAAGCATAAAAAGCTGGCAGAGGTGAACGCCGAGTTAGAGAAGGTTAACCGTCTTGAGACAGATTTTTTGGCCAATACAAACCACGAACTGCGGACACCTCTCTCGGCAATTGTTGCCTTCACTGAATTACTTTTGGATAGTGAGACGGGTCCCCTGAATGAAATCCAAAAGGACTACCTTCTGGAAGTGAACGACAGCAGCCAGAAACTGTTGGTGGAAATCAACAACCTACTTGATTTATCCAAAATGGAAGCCGGCCAGATGAAACTTTATATCGAGACAGCCTCCCTGCAGGAAGTGATTTCCCAGGTATTAAGGCAGTTAGACCCTATTTTCAGGCAAAAAGACCAGCAGGTAACCACCCGGTTCCCTGACCACTTAGCTGATATTCCCATGGACCGGGAAAAGGTTAAAAAAATAATGATCAATTTACTTTCCAACGCCCATAAATTCTCTCCTGCGAGTGGCAGCATCTTGGTCGAGGCTGTGCCTTCGGAGGACGGAAATGCCACAACGGTAAACGTCACAGACAACGGTGTAGGTCTTAGCAAGAACCAGATTGCCAGTATATTTGATAAGTTTTACCAGATAGAGGGGTCTCTGACGCGGGAACATCATGGGACTGGGTTGGGCCTGCCACTTGTCAGTTATTTCGTGAAACTGCATGGGGGAAACGTGTGGGTTGTCAGCGAACCCGGACACGGCAGCACTTTTTCCTTTAGTCTTCCGCTGAAACTGCCAACTCAGGAGGTGGTTTGATGGAAAACAGAAAGATTCTTGTCGTTGATGACGAACCGAAAATTCTAAAAATAGTTGAACACTCGCTTCACCGGGAAGGATATCAGGTTTTCACGGCAGCAGACGGAGAACAGGCCATTAATATGGCGGAAAAAGTGAGACCTGACTTGATAATTCTCGACCTTATGCTGCCCAAGGCGGATGGTTTCGAGGTTTGCAAAAGAATTAAAAGTCGTCAGGACGTGCCGGTTATCATTCTCTCGGCCAGGGGCGAAGAAGTGGATAAAGTGGTGGGGTTTACCCTTGGGGCTGACGATTATCAAACTAAGCCTTTCAGCCCTACCGAACTAGTGATGAGGGTGAGGGCAGTTTTACGCAGGTATAAACAACCTGCCCAGCAGGCCAGCAGCCGTAATCAACTTGTATACAGCAGCCTGGAGATTAACTTTAAAAACCGGGCGGTGAAAGTATTGGGAAACACGGTTGACCTTACAGCCAAGGAGTTTGACCTGCTGTGGCACCTTGCAGTGGGCGCGCCTCAGGTTTTTACCAGACAGCAGCTGCTGGAAGCCTTGTGGGAGCCTGATTTTTACGGGGATGAGAATACCCTGACAGTCCATATCAGGCGTCTCCGGGAAAAAATCGAATCTGACCCTACCAATCCCGCTTTTATTAAAACCGTCTGGGGCGTAGGGTACAAATTTGAGCCCGGCGACGGCGGCGGTGAATAATAATGAAGTAACCCGACCATCCTGTTTACAGGGTGGTTTTTTTGTAATGAAAAATTAATAATTACGCAAGAGAATTTTAACTAAGATTTGTTATGATTTAAAAAAGAATAAGGAGTGGATTGCGTGAAGAAATGGCGTTGTACGGTTTGTGGATATATACATGAAGGGGACACCCCTCCCGATGTATGCCCTGTGTGCGGTGTGGGGCCTGAGTTTTTTGAGCTTGTTGAGGAAGATAAAATAAGTCCTCCTCCCAGGGCAGGTGAAGCCGAGACTAAAAAGGCCGTTCCGGTTACCAACGGGCAACAGGACCCTAAGTCGATGCAGTCGGCTCTTTTTAAAATCTCTTACGGCCTGTTCATTGTTACATCTGTAAAGGGGGAAAAAATCAACGGCCAATGCGCAAATACCGTTTTTCAGATTACAAGTGATCCGATGAGGGTTGCTCTTGGCATTAATAAATCCAACTTAACTTATGAGTTTATTCAGGAGAGCGGGTTGGTAGGCATTACCGTTTTAGGTGAAAACGGCCACGACCTTGTGCGAAGGTTCGGGTACAGCACCGGCAGGGACAAAGACAAGTTCGCCGGGTTGGAATATTCCCAAGGGACAACCGGTGTCCCCATTGTCAGCGGGGGCATTGCATATCTTGAAGGTAAGATACTAAGGGATAAAAGTATTGATGTGGGGACCCATTATTTGTTCGTGGCCGATGTAGTCAAAGGGGCAGTTGTTGAAGATAAAGACCCTATGACTTACGCGTACTTTAGAAAAACCAAGTAACCAGGGCTTATTTGAAAAGGAGTTGTTTAGCATGAGACTTGGCAATCAGATTATAAAAATCGTCAAGGGCGACTCCTGGAAGCTGGAAGCCCAAACCGAAGTCCGGCACTTAATTGCCACCGGCTGGCGCCTGATTCAGGTTTTCACCGAACTATACCCAAGTAATCGCAGTTCCTTCGCCGGTACTACTCAGACGATATATTACAAGCTGGAAAAAACCTCATGACCATAGTGATTTATTTTCTTATGACCTTAACTTTTTTGCTTATTGTTGTAGTCTCCCTGATTTCAGTTATTGACAACACTGATTTTAAGGAGGACAACGAAAAGGATTAAACTGGTAACATTGTGTTAGATTATAGCTTGTTGGGAAAATGTGTTGTATAATGGGTTTAGGATTTTTGGCTTAAGCCGCGCCAACTTAGGTCATTTTGCGAATAGAGAGGATGTAAGATGGGGCTCCATGTTAATGACCTTACCGGTCGGAAAAGAATACTGGTTATCATCCCGGCTTATAATGAAGAACGCAGCCTTCCCAAGGTAATTGCCGGAATTCGCAAGTTTCCCGGTATTGATATAGTTGTTATTAACGACGGGTCAAAGGATGACACCTCGGCGGCTGCCAGAAACGCCGGCGTTAATGTAATAGACCTGCCCTTTAACTTGGGTATTGGCGGCGCTGTACAAACGGGTTACTTATTTGCCTTCAAAAACGGTTACGATGTTGCAGTACAGGTTGATGCCGACGGCCAGCACAATCCCGGGGACCTGTTAAAAATAACCGGCCCGGTTATCGATGGGGCCGCGGATATGGTCGTTGGGTCCCGGTATATTGAATCTACCGGATACAAAACGCCGCTGGCCCGTAAGCTGGGCATGCTTATTTTTTCTGCCGTCGTGTCTTTTATCAATGGGCAGCCCCTACATGACACTACCAGCGGTTACCGGGCGGTTAGCAAAAGGGTGATCCAGTTTTTTGTGGACAACTATCCCACGGACTACCCCGAGGTTGAGGCCTTGGTGCTGCTTAAGAGAAACGGTTTTACGATACAGGAAGTGCCTGTCACGATGGCTCACAGGGTTCACGGGGAATCATCGATTACCCCGGTGAAGTCGGTTTACTATATGATCAAGGTTTTACTGGCACTTTTCATGAATTTGCTCAGGGCAGCCAAAAAGGAGGCTTAAGAAATTGCGTATTGATATTTTCTTCTTTTCCGCCCTGTTCAGTTTTGGTTTTTTGGTCGTAGTCCTTGAATTTGTACGCAGTAAAAAACTGAAAGAACAATATTCCTTACTGTGGCTGTTGATTGGCGGGATAATGATAGTTCTGGCTTTATGGCGGGAATTATTGAATAAGGTGGCTTCATTATTAGGTATTTACTATGCACCGTCCCTGTTGTTTATGGTGGGTATTTTGTTTTCCTTCGCTCTCATTTTGCATTATTCGGTTATTATCTCCAGATTGCATACCCAGAATGTTAGACTGGCTCAAGAGGTTGGGGTTCTGAATAAAAAGGTAGAAGACCTTAGCAACAGAGTTAACGGGAGGAAAAGTTTTGAAAACGATTTTGTTGATCCTGTTTAATGTTCTTCTTTTGACCTCCGGGCAAATCCTTTGGAAAAAGGGCCTTATCGAGACAGGGGGAATTTCTCTTAATAACATGTTTCACGTAATTTTTTCCCCCCTCATTCTAGCGGGGTTGGCATTGTATGCGGTAGCTACGGTTGTCTGGTTTATTATCCTGTCAAGGGCAGACCTCAGTTATGTCTACCCCCTGCAAAGTACAGCTTACGTAATCGGTGTTATCGCCGCCTGGCTGATATTTAAGGAGGTAATTCCACCTACCAGATGGGCGGGTGTGCTCATAATTATGGCGGGAGTAGCACTGGTATCATACAGATAAGCCTTGAGCTGAAGCAATTTACTTAATAATCCGGAGATGAAAATATGCGGCACCGACTACCCCATAGTTTCCCAGAGCACAGAGCTGCAGGCTTTTGCCAAAGTCCCCCTGACCCGGGAGGAAAGGGAAAAAATCAATGTGGAAGAACGCTGCAAAGCTCTTGGCGATGATGCAGCGCAAAAGAAACGAGGCAGTCTGACAGGCGGGGGTGGTTTGTTTTGAAATTGGCCATATTATTTATTATTTTGGCCTTATTATGGGTATTGATGATGGCTAACCGCAGTCTTAAGCGCTCTACAATAAAAACGGCGGAAAATTTGAACATCAGGGGACGCAATTTCGCCTGGGGCAAGGAAAAATGCGGGTGCGGGACACCTCGGTCAGCCTGGAAGTCCCTAGCCATGAACCGTCCCGATAATACGGTGTTGCTGGTATGCCCCCAGTGTATGAGTTACTGGGAAGAACTTATGACTGTTCACGGCAACAAGTGGCGGCCGGTGGATGAGGCTTACGCCAAAGAAAATTTTAATTATAATGAGTACGGGGGGCCCCAAGTTGGTTCATAAACGGTTTAAACAAATTATGACGGTTATCAACTGCCTTGTTGTAGTGCCGGTTATCTGGGTCATTGTAAGTGATCTGGCAGGTCCCGGCCCGGTCAAACTAAGCAGGGCTTTAGCCACAGCAGCCCTGGTGGCGTTGCCTCTGTGCGGGACGATTGCCATCACTATTGCCGGCAGTGCCGTATTAAGTGATGACTAAGCAGCCGGAATATTTTTGATCAAACCTGTACAAGATATGAAAAAAATGTACAGGGAGTGGTTGCTAAGCATGGAAAAAGACAGGGATAAGACATACAACGGGTCATACCTGTACCGCCTTAACCAGGAGTTAAGCGGACAGCAGGAACTTGACCCGTACTTTATCACTTCGGCCGAGACAGGTGATGACGAAGCACTTATAGATGACGTCACCGAAGAGGAAGAAGAACAGCCGGATAACGACCAGGAAGAATAGTGCAGGCTCCGGCCTGCCTGTTTTTTTATTAGCGGCAGGATAAACGTCTCGCCCAACGAATAATAATTAATTATTGATTTGATTGGCGGTGGTAAAGTGCCCTATCAACTGGTCCAGGACATATACATATACCAGAGTTCCATATGGCAGACCAACAGTTCGGTGATTCTCAACGAAGCGGCAAATGTTGTTATCGACCCCTGCTATTTCCCGGTGGAGATACAGGTTATCGCTGATTTTGTAAACCGAAAAAAGAGCTTTAACAAATATATAATATTTACCCACTCGGATTTTGACCACATAGTGGGATACCAGTATTTTAAAGGCGCCAAGCTGATAGGGCAAGAAGAGGTTTCTTTTTGCGACAGGGAATCCCAGCTTATGCAGCTGAGAGAAATCGACCAGACTTACTATATCAACCGGAAGATTCCCTTTGTTTTCCCCAATCTAGATAAGAGCTTTACCGGGGATTACCGGATACCCCTCAAAGAGGATGAAATTGTTCTCGTCCATGCCCCCGGACATACCGGGGACAGCAGTTTTGTAATCAGCAGCGGTAAAAGGGTGATGTTTGCCGGAGATTATATGTCAGACCTGGAGTTTCCTTTTATCTATTTCAACTCGGGCGCTTACCTTAAATCCCTTAACATGGCAGGCAAGCTGGTGAAGGATTTTGATATAGAATACGTAGTGCCTGGCCATGGTGATATCGCTAAGGGCAAAAAAGAGATCTTCGACAGGATTGACAGTGACAAAGAATACTTACTGGCCTTGACGGATAAGGCTCAAGAGCTGCTGAACCAGGGACTGCAGGAACGCGAGATTACCGCAGTGCTTACAGACATAAAATACAGAAATGAGCCCATAGAAGGGGCCATGATTAAGATGCATATAGAAAATGTAAAGCTGGTTTTAAAGGAACTGCACATATTTTAACGGGGGGGAGATTTTGTGAAAAGCTCCCGGCTAAAAAAGATACTGTTGTGGACAGTTGTAAGTGCTTTGGGGTTAACTATCGCGGGTGTGCTGGGGATTTCGCTGAAAGTCGGGTGGAGTTTGACCCATCCTGTACGCCAGCATACTGCTCTGCCTGCCTCTGCCGGGAAATTATTTAAACCCCGGGAGGTATCATTCCCCAGTAGACAGGACAAGATTGTCCTCCGGGGCTGGTTTCTGCCCTCGGGAAACAGTAACAAAACAATTATATTTGCCCATGGTTATGGGAAAAACCGTCTTCAGGACGATGTCCCTGCCGATGCCATAGCAGTGGCACTGCGAGACCAGGGCTATAATATACTCATGTTTGATTTCAGAGGTTGCGGCGAATCGGGCGGAGACTTGATATCAATCGGCCAATACGAAAAAGAAGACCTGATAAGTGCCGTGGATTTCATGAAAAAGATCGGCCGGCAGGGTGACCACATAGGTGTAATCGGGTTTTCCATGGGGGCGGTGGCAGGCATAACCGCCGCAGCGGAAGACCCCCGGATTGAGGCGTTGGTTGCTGACGCCCCCTTCGCTGACCTGGAACAATACCTGACGGAAAATCTTCCGGTCTGGTCACAGCTGCCGTCTTTTCCGTTTACTCAGGTGATTCTTAACACTATGCCGGCAGTTTTGCACCTCGACCCCCATAAGGTCAGCCCCAAAAGGGTTGTCGGTAAAATTAAAGCGCCTATTCTCTTTATTCACGGGACAGCTGATACCACTATCCCTATATCAAACAGTGAAAGTGTATATAGGGCGGCACCTGGCAGGAACAGGCTGTGGATTGTTCCCGGGGCCAAACATGTGGGGTCTTATAAAGTGCAGCCTAAGGAGTACATGCAGCATGTTTTGGATTTGTTCGGACAAATGAAGTGACATAAGGGGGCAGCCATGAAGAAGGTTCTTGAATACCGGAATTGTTTTGTTTGTGGTAAAGAGTCAAAAATCGGATTAAAGGTCAATTTTGAAATCACCGAAACAGGCGCCAGGGCGTCATATACTTCAGGAGAGGAATTCGAGGGTTTTAAAGGAGTTGTTCACGGCGGCATACTGTGTGCACTTCTTGATGAAATTATGTGGAAATCAATTAACGGGCAGACCGGCTCCATAACCATGACGGCCAAGATGGAGGTAAGGTTTAAGAAACCAGCCCTGATGGGAATACCAATGGTAATTGAGGGTACGGTCCTGAACCGGAAAAGAAATTTTTTTGAGGCGAAAGGGGTTATCTCAGATTCGGAGGGAGATGTTATAGCCGAAGCCACCGGGCTTTTTAAGGAACTGGATGCCGAGAATTCGGCCCGCCTGGCCGAAAGTCTGGAGTAACCTGAAAGCACCTTTTCCGGCAAAAAGTCTAAAGTTATTTGTGTGGGAAAAAACCCGTACCCAAACAAAGGGATTGTGAATATAATATTCGGGTGATTATTATATGGGAGACCATCAAAAACAAAAAGCAAATGCCGTATTTGAAGGCGGCGGTGTAAAGGGTATTGGGATGGCAGGGGCACTGACGGTAGCCGGGCGGTATTATGACTGGGTATATGTGGCCGGTACATCCGCCGGGGCTATAGTAGCGTCTCTGATTGCGGCCGGTTACACGCCGGAAGAAATCCGTGACAAAATCTTTAGCATCGATTACAAACGATTCATCGACTCAGATAAATGGGGCCGGTTTCCATTACTGGGTCCGTTGTTTAAACTGAAATGCAGCCTGGGAATGCACAAAGGTGACTATATAGAAGAATGGGTGAGGGAGAACCTGAGAGCAAAAGGGGTGGAACGGTTCGGGGATTTAATTGTCCGGGAGAATGCCCAAAACCCCCAGGGCAGGTATCGTCTGAGGGTTATTGCTTCGGATATATCTACCGGTAACCTGCTGATTTTACCTCAGGACATTGCCCGCTACGGTATTGACCCCGATGATTTTGACGTTGCCCGGGCAATCAGGATGAGTATCAGCATTCCCTTCTTTTTTGAGCCGGTATCGCTGGTCTACGACGGAGAAGACGGTAAAAAGAATATAAGCTACATCGTCGACGGCGGGGTACTAAGTAATTTCCCGGTCTGGCTGTTTGACCGCGATACGGGGACAGAGGGTCTGCCGACTTTAGGGTTTAAACTGTCCGGCCCTAATGAGGGCAGGCCCAATCATATCACGGGGCCATTCTCAATGTTGACGGCCCTGTTCAGCACTATGGTTGAGGCCCATGATAACCGTTTTATCGAAGAACGGAACTTTGACCGGACAGTATCCATTCCTACTCTGGGAGTAAGGACAACAGATTTTGGGATATCCCGGCAGCGGGTCGAGGCTCTATTCTATTCCGGTGTAAATGCTGCCACAGAGTTTTTTGAAGGGTGGGACTACAGTTACTACTTGTTAAAATACGCCAGGTAGTCGGTTTGGCTAGACATATTTAACATAAAGGGCATATAATCTAATTAGGTGCTAGTGATGGAACGGTATTTTGGAATTTGGGGGTTCTCCGAAATGGCAGGTTTAGATGCACCATCAAACAGTGTAATCATGAAGCTGGCAGGTGTGGCCAGGGAATATGTCCTGGGTGACATTGTAGTAAAGGCCCTTAAAAACACCAATCTGGACATTTTTAACGGTGAACTGGCGGTTATTCTTGGCCCCAGCGGGTCCGGCAAAAGCACCCTGCTCAATATCATGGGGGGAATGGATACACCGAGCCGGGGCCGCATCCTGTTTAACGGCCGGGATATAGGAAGTTACAACGAGACTGAACTGACAAACTTCAGGAGACAGGAGGTGGGGTTTGTTTTTCAGTTTTATAACCTGATTCCCAACCTTACGGCCCTCGAAAACGTAGAACTGGCCGGCGAGCTGTCCGATACTGCCCTTGACTCAATGGAAGTCCTGTGTAAAGTAGGATTGGGGGAAAGGGCGGACCATTTCCCCACCCAACTGAGTGGTGGGGAACAGCAGCGGGTGGCCATAGCCCGGGCAGTGGTTAAAAACCCGGAAATACTGCTTTGTGACGAGCCGACCGGGGCCCTGGACCAGGAAATGGGTAAGCTGGTACTGGCTCTTTTGGCTGATATCAATAGAGAGCTGGGCAAAACAGTGGTTATTATCACCCACAACTCGGCAATTGGCGGCATGGGTAACCGGGTAATTAAGATGAGAGACGGCGAAGTTGCGGAAATAATCGTGAACAGCGAACCCCTGCCTCCTGAAAGGATTGAGTGGTAATGGACAAGCTGGTAACAAAGCTGTTCCGTGACATAAGGTCCTCCAAGGGACAGTTTATGGCAGTGGTGGCCGTAGTTTTTGTGGGTATAACCGTTTACGCGGCCCTGTATATGTCATACCAAAACCTGGGCAAATCCACAGATGCCTATTATGAAAGTTTTAGATTCGCCCACCTGACTTTTAATGTTCAGAGTGCCCCTAAAGGCATTATAGAACCCCTTAGCCGGGTTGAGGGTGTGAAACTTGCCACCGGGCGGCTTACAGCCGAGGTTGGCTTGGATATTCCCGGACGGGAGGAACGGGTTTTCGGCAGGATAGTTTCCCTGCCTGACCGCCGGGAATCTATAGTCAACGACATATTTCTGATCAAAGGCGGCTACTTCAGGAAGGACGTTCCCGGCCAGACCCTGATAGAGCAGCAGTTCGCCAAATATTATAATATCCCGAGGGGCGGCAGCCTTTTCCCCATGATTGCCGGGAAGAGATATGAGTTAAAGGTAACCGGTATGGTAGGAAGTCCGGAATACATTTATTCCCTGCGCTCCGGGAATGATTTGATGGCGGCACCCGGTAGTTTCGGGATTATGTATGTCCCTTATTCGGCGGCCGGTGACATGCTTGGCAGCAGCGGCCTTTATAATGAAATTGCCGTCTATCTTGATAACCCCGGCAAGCAGGATGAAGTTATTGCCCAGGTCAAGTCTATTTTACGTCCTTACGGCATAATACAGACAGTAAAAAGAAAAGACCAGTTAAGCAACGTGATTGTACAGAATGAACTTGACGGGTTAGCGAAACTGGCCGTTGTTTTTCCGGTCCTGTTCCTTAGTGTGGCCGCTTTGGTCATGTACATTCTTCTCGTCAGAATGGTAAAGAACCAGCGTGGGCAGATTGGGGTCCTTAGGGCCATGGGCTTTTCCAGGAAACGAATCTGGATTCATTATCTCTCTTACTCGTTAATTATCGGACTGGTCGGTGCCGTGCTGGGGGTCCTGGCAGGGTTTGCCCTGGGGAAACCCCTTACTGAAATGTATGCCCAGTATTTTCAGCTACCGGTCATGGAGATAAAAGTTTACTGGACTGAATTATTGTTCGGCACAGGACTAACCATGGCTTTTTGTTTGTTAGCTGGCCTGCAGGCCACTAACAGTGTTTTAAAGCTCAGCCCTATTGAAGCTATGAGGCCGGAGGTGCCGCGAAGTTTCCGCAAACCATGGCTGGAACGGGCGGCCTTACAAAAGTTTAAATTGCCCGTTACATTCAAGATGGTGCTGCGTAATTTTTTCCGCAACAGGTTTCGGACATTTCTCACATCTGCCGGGATAATCATGACCGTTGGCCTGGTGGTGGTATCTTTCTTTTTCATTGATGCTATGGATTTTTTGATGACAACGCAGTTTGCGAAGCAGCAAACTAATGATATGAGAGTGGGTTTTTCCAAACCACTGCCTGCCACTGTGGCGACAGATATTGAAAAGATCCGGGGAATTATGAAGGCCGAACCGATTCTGGAAATGCCGGTTGAGTTTAAGAACGGCTCCCTGAAAGAAAAGGTAATAGTGAGCGGGTTGAGACCAGAGACGGCTTTTTATCATTTTCAGGATTCCGGGGGCCGACCCGTCAGGCTTCCGGCGTACGGGGTACTTGTTCCGGAGCAGTTGGCAAAAAAACTCGGGGTTACGGTGGGTGACTACCTGGAAACAAAAGCCCTGGTCGGGGGAGAAAAAGAGTCAAAGGTGCGGGTAGCCGGGATTATCGTTCAGTATGTCGGCAGCGGATGCTACAGCTCTATTGACCAGGTCGGAGGTCTCGTTGGAGAGGGACCGGAGGCCACAGGCGCCCTCTTAGACATAAAATCCGGTTCGGAGGCGGCGGTGCGCAGGGAACTGAACAAGTCAAACTGGGTCACTGTTGTGGAAAGCAACCAGGCCATGATGGACTATCTTAAACAGAGTATGGGTATGCTGTATGCCTTTACCGGCCTTCTGATAACCTTCAGCGGTATCATGGGTGTGGCGGTGATATTCAATACGACAACGGTCAATATCCTGGAAAGACAGCGCGAACTTGTCAGCCTACGGGTAATGGGTTTTTCCTTCAGGGAAGTAGCCCGGATGGTAGTTCTGGAGAACATTATCCTCGGTTTATTCGCTTTGGTTGTGGGACTGCCTTTCGGTAAATTTTTATGTGGGCTGTATGTACAGGAGTTTGCTTACGACGCGATGAATTTACCGGTAGTAATATATCCGCGCACTTATTTCCTCGTAGCTGCAGTGACTATGATCATAATGATGCTGGCGCTGGTGCCGAACTTGCGGCACCTGAAATCACTCAATCTGGTTGAAGTCATTAAAACCAGGGATTAGAGGTGACCTGTGTGAAAAACAAGAAGGCCATAATTATTGCGGGTGTTTTAACCATTGTTTTAATCCTTATATTTATGCGGGGTGGCGGTGTTCCGGTAGAAATCCTAAAGGTAGAACCCGGTCCTTTTACAGGCTACATTGAGGAAAACGGGATAGTGGAAGCCAGGGGCGCCCGGGAGGTTCAGGCGGCTGCATCCGGACGGGTGTCTGAAATTAAAGTAACAGAAGGGCAGCAGGTAAAAACGGGCGATATTCTGGCAGCCCTTGAGAAGGGGGATTTGCAGTCTGAGGTTGAGCGGACCAAAGCCTTGGTCAGGGCCGCTCAGTCCCAATTGGCAGGGGCAATAAAAGGAGCCGGTGACAACGAGATGGCGCAGGCGAGGGCGGAGGTGAACCAGGCCAAAGCTAACCTGTCCGAAGCCCAAAGGCAGGCCGGACAGGCGGGAACCCTTTTGAAGTCAGGTGGGATTAGCAGCGAGGAATACCAACAGAAAATAACTGCTGTAAAGCTTCAGAATAATAACCTGGCTATAGCCAATGCCAGGCTGAAAATGCTCCTGTCTGGTGCGGGCCAAAGTGAAAGGCAGGCTTTACAGGCCCTGGTGGAACAGGCCCAGGCCCAGCTCAAAACAGCCGAAATTCAGTTAAATCAAGCTGATATCACTGCCCCTATTGATGGTGTTGTGCTTAGAAAATATGTAGAACCTGGTACGTTCATTCAACCCGGAACCTCACTTTTTAAAGTTGGCCCTCTTACTGAACTGGAAGTAAGGGCGGACATTCTGGAGACCGAAGCGGTCAGGGTAAAGGTAGGACAAAAGGTCAGCATAACCGGTGACGTACTCGGAAAACTTGCCGTTGCGGGTAAGGTTACGGAAGTGGCCCCTGAGGCAGTGGTCAAGGTATCGAGCCTTGGAGTTGAGCAGCGCAGGGTGCCCATAAAAACCACATTGGCAGAAAACGGTGGGCTCAAGCCTGGTTTCAATGTCGTCGTGCATGTAATTACCGGGGAAAAAGGGAAAACCCTGGCTGTCCCCGAAGAGGCCCTGTTCAGCGACAGGGGTAAAGATTACTTATTTGTCGTGGAAGGCGGAAAGCTGGACAAACGCCGGGTGACCACCGGTTTACAGAACAAAGAATTTGTAGAGATTACTGATGGGCTGAAGGCCGGGGAAGAAATTGTCAGGGAACCTGATAACAAAATGGTTGCAGGAACCAAGGTAAAGAAAGTTGAATCTGCTCAGTGATTAGGTCCACGGTTACCAATAAAATTTACAGGACAGGAAAAGGGGATGGTATCCGCATGGCAGGTAATTGGGATATCCGGAGGATTTACTTGTATCTGGTTAGTTTCGCCACTTTAATGATGATGGTTGTCGGAACAGTTCAGGTTTTACAAGGGGTCGTTTCTATTGGTTATCCGAACCCCCAGCCTGGACCGATGGCTTCGGAAATCAGGATGAGGTATGCAGATATGGCCCAGAAAGATTCCAAAATTACCGAAGCTGAGGTCAAGAAACAAGTCGAGAATGAACGGGCCCAGGCTATAAAAAACCAGCGTTACTATGATGTCAGGTCACTGATTAACAACATTGTTTTATTTGGTGTGGCTTTGCCTGTGTATCTGTATCACTGGAGAAAGATCCAGCAGTCCGAAGAATAGGTTACCGACTACCAGTTGAGCTTCCAAAAGACGTTTAAAGCACGGGAAGAAAGGGAGTTGATTGAAATGGCAGGTAACTGGGACATCCGCAGGGTTTATTTGTACCTGGTCAGTTTTACCACCTTAATGATGATGGTATTTGGGACAGTTATGTTCTTTCAGGGAGTCGTGAATCTGGTTTATCCAAACCCCCAGAATTCATATGAAACGAAATTTAGTCGACCTGTTCCGGCGGAAAAGGGCGGGGGCGGCCTACAACTCACCGACGCGGAAATCAAACAACAAGCCAAACAGGAACAGGCCCAAGCGCGATATTATCAAATAAAACAGATGATTGACAGCCTTATGCTTTTAATAGTTGCCCTGCCAGTGTATCTCTATCACTGGAAGAAGATTCAACGGTCTGACAGGCCTGATGGAGTTAGGTGATACAGGCTGGATAAAAGCGGCCGGGTGACAGGAGTCGATTAATTTGGAAGGTCAGTTTAAGGTCGTAAACAATACGGAAATCAGAGTGCGGTACGAGGAGACTGACCAGATGGGTTTTGTCTATTACGGCAAGTATTTTACCTGGTTTGAAGTGGGCAGGACAGAGTTTTTCCGGACTATGGGCCTGCCTTACACGGCTTTTTGGATATGAGATATTGTCCACTGAGGGTGCAGTTTTGGCCTTCGGTAGTACCGGCCATGCCTTTGTGGACAGTACCGGCCGGCCTGTCAACCTGTCGAAAAAGGAGCCGGAACTGTGGGATCAGATTGTCAGCAGCCTGGCGTTTTGAAATAATATTGGGAAAGGGGTTGCAATGTGGGATTTTTTAGGCAAATAAAAGACAGTTTTACGAATTTTAGTTCTTACAGGGACGTTGCTGGGCAAAAAACAGGAAAAACTATAAAATACTTTTTTATCCTATTTACAATCATTTTTATAGTATGGCTTATCCAATTTGCCTATACCTTTAATAACGGGACAGCAGAGTTTGTATCCACCATCAAAGAAAAAATCCCGGAATTCAGGCTGGCCAACGGGCAGTTGAATGTGGATGCGCCACAGCCCTTATTGGTTGACGGTGGTAACGGCTCGGTCCTTATTATAGATACAACAGGTCAGACTGATGAATCGGTTTTGGATAAGTACAACGAGGGGGTATTTATTTCCCGGGATAAACTTATCAATAAGCAAAATATCGAGAAAAAAGAGATTAGCTTTGCCGATTTAAAGCAGGTTACCCTGGACAAACAGAAACTGCTCAGTTTCCTGCCGCTGTTTAAATGGCTGCTGGTTATTATTGCCGTATTCGCGTATGTGTTCGGCTCGGCCTGGGTGGTGATTACACTGGTAATTATGGGCCTGATAGGTCTATTTATCAATGGCACCATGAAGGGCGGGCTGCGTTTTGGCCACACCTGGAATATTGCCGTTTATGCCCTGACTCTGCCATGGCTGTTGGAAACCTTCAAAGATTTGGTCTACCCGGCTATACCATATTTCTGGGCCATCAAATGGGGCCTGGCGTTGTTCCTCCTCTACAAAGGCATCGAAGCCGCCAATAAACCCGTAGTCATAGAAGAACCGCCTCTACCCCCAAACGATTTTGTCATATAAGCTGGCCCAAACATTTTGCCCAGCCCTCCCAAAGGAATAAGCAGGGGTGTTACGTAAGCGAGGCGGACGGGGTATCCCCAAAAAGGTAGTCTTACTTAAGTTTAGGGGAAATGGCAGGTGTGTTCCGGAGACTGAGGCTGACGTCCGCCGGCCTTTGATCCGCGCAGCGGGAGTGGCTTTGCCGGCTGAGTTGTTGCTCAGTCGCAGGAATATACCTGCCATTTCCCCATACGTAAAAAAAAAGAAGACTGCCCCTTTGGACAGCCCCCCCCCTCGTTGTTTCCGGAGGATACACCTGCCTATTCACGCATATTTCCTTTTTCCCCTAAGTCTTCATCTGCTTCATATGGCGTCACCCTGTCACCGGCCGGAGTATAAGGGGTGCTCTGGTAAGTCTCCCGCTCCTTACCGGCGTTGGCGGTGGCTTTTCCTCGGGTGGCTTTTTTCATTACTTCTTCATTAATCTCTTTTGATTGTTTTTCTTCCATTTAACAGACCTCCCGGCTGCGAATTTGCCTCTTTCTTTATTCTGTCCCGGGCAGGCCCGGATATGTATTGAAGATTGATTTGAGTGGCGGCCGGGCAAAATACTAACGTGTTTTTCAACCGGATGGAAAAAGAGGAGGTTTTGGTTATGGGACGAAAGAAAGACAAGGGTTCCCCACCAGATTAAGATTTATATTGAACTTAGGGTATTGATTGACCAACTAATAACAACGGAAAGTTGAAGGAACCTCACTCTCGGGAACTTACTCTGGGTAGATAATTTTATTTTGACGGCAGAAAACTTATATGATAACATCAAGGGAAAAGCTTACAGGGCGGTGTTAGAGCATGGAACTACGTCAATTGGGTAGAACGGGGCTAAGAGTTTCAGCAGTGGGAATGGGAGGTATCCCCATTCAAAGGGTTGACTTCCGGCGGGCGGCGGAAGTCGTTGCCTGTGCCATAGGACAGGGCGTGAATTTTATTGATACCGCTAGGGCTTATACGGACAGTGAGGCAAAACTGGGAGAAGTCTTAGGCAAAAACCGGGAAAACGTTATTATCGCTACCAAATCCATGGCCAGGACAAAGGATGATATGACCCGGGACATCGGTATCAGTTTGGAAAGTCTCCGGGTTAATTACATAGACCTGTACCAACTGCATAATATCAAGGACGAAGGCGCCTTGCTGCGCGTTTTGGCGCCGGACGGGGCTTTGTCAGCCCTCAGGGAAGCACAAAAACGCGGTCAAATCCGGTTTGTCGGTATTACCGGCCATATTCCCGCTGTGCTTGTTAAAGCTGTTAAAACAGGGGAATTTGATACCGTGCAGTTCCCTTTTAACCCAATAGAAACAACCGGCGCCGAGGAACTACTGCCACTGGCCAAAGAAATGGGTATTGGTATAATAGCGATGAAGCCTTTTGCCGGAGGGGCAGTTAAAAACAAGGCGTTCGCCTTGCGGTTTATTCTGGAGCAGGGGTTTAGCACCGTGATTCCGGGAATGGATGATGTTTCCCAGGTAACTGAAAACCTGGCTGCCGGACACGAACCTAAACCGCTTACGAACCTCGAAAGAGTTTCCCTGGCTGAAGAAGCGTCTGTCCTTGGTGGGTCCTTTTGCCGCAGGTGTGAGTACTGCCAACCATGTCCCCAGGGAATAGACATACCGATGGTATTTCTCCTTGACGGGTACTGGACCCGTTACGGCTTACAGGAGTGGGCGGTGGACAGGTATAGGCCGTTAAAAGCCAGGGCATCGGACTGCGTGGAATGTGGTGAGTGTGAATCGAAATGCCCGTACCAGCTGCCTATCAGGGAAATGCTTAAGGAAGCGGCCCGGCATCTGGAATAACGGAAGGTTTCATACAACTGGCTAATGGCACATATAAAGAAAAGTAAGCACAAGAAAACGTGGGCTTCTTTTCTTTTTTCTATCTGTAAAAGGATAGTAAAGCCGTTCTCTAGAAATATATGATTATCGGTAAGAAGGAAGAAGGTAATGATATGAGCAAACCGGTCAAAAAAATAAAGCCGGTTATATCGACCCGGCTGGCCTTCCTGATAATGTTTACCCTGTTTTACTGGGGATTTCACTTCGTTTTTCATAGAACAAATCTCCAATTGAGCCAGGTGGTTTTTGATTTGGTGGCGGGGGTTTTTACCGGTGCAGTGATACATGTCGTTATTGCCAAAGCCTTTGGGCCTTTGTTATTCGGCCGGGGTTTTTGCGGCTGGGTCTGCTGGAACGCCTCTGTTTTTGATATTTTACCTGTCAGACGGCCAAAGAAAAAACTGCCGGAAAAGTACTACGTCCTCAAATACGTTACCCTGGCCTTAGCCCTGGGTATCCCACTTTTATTGATTGTACTGGGGTTTAACTTTCAGGGGCCGGGCGCGCAGTTTAAATGGCTTGTTATAGAGAATGCTTTAATATATGCGATAGGGCTTGTTTTGGCCTTTGTTTTGGGGGACCGGCGGGCTTTTTGCAAATACCTGTGCCCTGCCGGCGCATTGATGACGGTGGCTTCCCCGAAGAGCGTCCTAAAAGTGGAGAAAAACCACCTCAAGTGCAACAAATGCCGCAAATGTGAGGAAGTCTGCCCTATGGATGTTCCGGTCCTCAGTTATATTACTGCCAACCAACGGGTTTCTCACCCCGAATGCATTCTGTGTGCCGAGTGTGTAAAACACTGCCCCAAAAACTGCCTAACGGTGGGAATCGGCTGCAAATCTAACACTACTCCTGAATTTGGCCGGTCTTACTAATGTGGGGTTTCGGCCACCGAAGACAGTATTTCGGTAGTTCTACCATTACCTCCCTCGTTAACCTGCTGTAACTGTACCGGCCCTCCAGAATGTTTAGAAGGGAACTGTAAATTTCGCTGCGGTCAAAGAGAAACCTGTGCATGACCGATGGAAAGGCGAAGAAGGTTTTTGAAAGCATGTAACTGTATCGAAGATCACGAAGAAAAGCCTGCTGGCATTTATTAACATAACCGGCCAGGTTTTTTTTGTTTGGAGGCAGGCCGTGGCGGCTGCAGTTCCATAGTGTCTCTCCTGCCAGCATACCGGAAATAATGGCAAATCTGATACCCTCTCCGGTGAAAGGGTCTGTAAAACCGGCAGCATCTCCTGCCAAAATAATTCCGTCGGCAACACACTCCCTCGTTTGCCCGCCGTAAGGGATATAATGCCCCCTGACGGTATCGGGCAAATCCAACCTGGTCCTGGCAGCGAGGGTTTGTAAGCCCTTCCTCAGGTTACCGTAACTGCTTTTAAAACACCCCAAACCAACGGAAAGCCTGTCTCCTTTGGGGAAAATCCAACCATACCCTTGGGGGAGCAGGTCATAAAATATCTTAATGGATTCCTTTTCAACCTTGCCGGGATTTGCCGGGACTTCCACCGAAAGACACAGGGCGCATTTCTGGTGCCGGCCCGGAATACCGGCAAGTTTTGCCGTGGTGGAATGCACCCCGTCTGCACCTATTATGGCCCTTGCCTGGTAAGACCCTGTTTGTGTCCTGATAACTAAATGGTTATTTTCCCTCGTTAAACCTGTCACGTTTTCCCGCTGGCGAAATTCAACCCCCGCTTCGATGGCTCTTTCCATTAGGAAGTTGTCAAACACACTGCGGTCGGCAATAACCATAAAAGCACGGGGATGGGAAATCCGCACCGATTTGTCCTGAAAAAAGGACTGTAAATTGCAAATCTGGCTTAGTACCATCTGCCCCGGCAGGGGGAAACCAATAGTATTGAGGGCGGCGGTTGTTATACCACCTCCGCAGGTTTTTGGTCTGGGAAAAGCACGCCTGTCCAGACAAAGGGTTTTTAAACCTCTCACGGCGCAGGATTTGGCCGCCGTAGAACCCGCCGGTCCTGCCCCAATTACTGCGATATCATACAACATAAAATTCACTTCCATTTAAACAATTTATTTGCAGAAACGATATTTAGTATTTCCAACCCTGTTTAAATTATAACGAGTTGCCCGGTTGTGTAGGACAGGTATGGAACACCTTTGAATGAGGGATAATAATGAGAGATTAGGGAAAGAAAGGCCGTCAAAAGCCTATTTTTTAGTTTAGGGGATGCTAAATTGAACCTGCTGCTGGATAATGTCTATACCCATGTATCATGTGAGTTGACAGAGGTCGACGACCTGATTGCCGGTTGTGTTACCGGCAAAGAGTCGACCCCCTTGTTGTCTGAAATATGCGGCTGTGTTTTGGGAAAAGCCGGCAAAAGGCTCCGGCCGGCCTTGGTGCTTTTGGCCGGCAAATGCTGCCGGGGCAGCAAAAAACGATTGGTGCACCTGGCGGCGGCCCTGGAACTTATTCACATGGCGTCCCTGGTTCATGACGATATTATTGACAAGGGAATGCTGCGGCGGGGAAATACCACCGTAAATGCCAGGTGGGGCAATCACGTGGCTGTTCTTTTAGGAGATTATTTTTATGCCCGGGCACTGGAACTAGCTGCACCACTGGGAGCGCGAATTAACACGGGTCTTGCAGAATTGGTCGGTGACCTGGTACGCGGGGAATTCAGACAACTCGAGAACAGGCACAGGCATGACATGACAGAGGTTGATTACCTTAATACTGTTTCTTGTAAGACTGCCCAATTTATTTCCCTTTGCTGCCGTCTCGGGGCGGAACTGGGGAAGTCATCCCCTCAAATGGTAAACGGCTTGTCCTTATACGGATTCTATACAGGTATGGCTTACCAGATTACTGACGATGTTTTGGACGTTACCGGGCGCGAATCCGTGACTGGCAAAAGCCGCGGACAGGACCTCACATCCGGGGTTATCACGCTTCCGGTTATTCATGCCCTAAACAACGGGCCTGACAGGGACCAGATGAAAAAGCTTTTAATCAAAGAAAGGCTTACAGCTCGTGAGACGAAGGCGATTATACAGTTTATCCGCCTGACGGGTTCAGTTGAATATTCACTGGGTAAAGCCAGGGATTTCATTGGCAAGGCTAAGGGCAGTTTGCAGGATATACCGGCGGGCAAGGCCAGGGATGCCTTAGGTTTACTAGCCGAGTATATCTGTCAAAGGGTTTCTTAAAACAGCCGGAAGGCGAAGACAAGGGCCAGGGAAAAGGCATGCCCTATCGAGAGAGCTATCATTCCAACCTGCCTTAAAGTAATATGCTCTATATTTGAGGTGTTGGTGTTGTGAGCCAGCCAGATGCAGACAAATCCGAAAACAACAGAAATCAGGAACGCCCGGTTGTATAGTAACCCGAAGCATAGGCCCATTAGGGCAAGCAGAAAAAAGTAGCCCATGACAAGATACCTGGTGTAAATTTTGCCCCACTTCAAAGAGACGAAGGCCACTGTTGTTACCTTGCGCGGTGATGCCAGCAAGTCGGCCTCAATATCAGGAAGATGGTGCTGCATCAACCATGCCACCGAAAAGGTAGCATGGAGAACACCGCCGGCGGTGGCGTATGGTGTAAGTGTGCCTGTCAAAACGAAGAAAGTCCCCCACGTGCAGGCCGCCATTGCCGGCCAGGCACCAAGCCATTCCCCCACTAACGGCCGGTAAGCAAGCTGCACCGGCGGCATAGTATAGGCTATTGTTGACCAAATGCCAATCACCAGAAGCGCCAGGATAAAAATACCACGCACCCACACCAGGTACAGGCCCCCTCCGATGCCAAGCACCAGGGCTACTCCCGCGATGACTTTTAGCTGGTTGACATCAAGCATTTTGTTTTTAATTACAGAGGTGCCCCCGGAAAGAATGCCCTTGCTGTGCTGGTCCGTACCGGAACACCAATCGTACACGTCATTAATGGCATGGGAGGCTAATCCCTGAAACATAGAGACTATAAAGATTAATAAAAACAAATAGGAAATCCTTAGACTATTCCAACCGGTCCGGTACAAGGCGAGCCCCACACCCAGGGTGACGGCGCTGATGCCCCAGGCCAGGACCGGCACGATTCTAAACAATTTTAACAGCCCTTTCGCATTTTTTCTAAGGTCTGACATAAATTAAATCCCTCCTGTACCCTTATCTTTTACTTTCTACCAGAAATTCATCCCGGATAACGGCTATAGTTGGGGGAATAATATTGAAAACGGGCGGTTCATCACATTTTGGGGGTGTAGAGAAAAAATGCTGGATATTATCAAAGAGGGTATCAAACTTAACCAGTCTCTGGCGCTCCTTCCTTTGAAAGCTGTTCGCAAACTGGTAAATGACAAAAACACAGGCGCCAAGCAATTAGTTGATGTGGCCGAGGATATGGTTAGTATGCCTTTTATGGCGGCCTCCAAGGCTATTGACAACATGTGCCAGCCCTGCAGCGGTGAAACCCGGGAGAGTCAGGCCTGTCAAACGGCGGGTGGGCCCGATCTGAAAAATGTTTGGGTCAATCCCGAGGTAACAGTATTTTCAGATGTGGAGGTAAAACCGGGACAAAGAAGAGCTTTGCTGACAGTAACCGGGTTGCTGTGCGGGGGCTGAGTGAGCCGTGTAAAACAAACCCTTGAAGGGTTTGAAGGTGTTGAGCGGGTCCAGTTTTGGCCTGCCAAGGAACAGTTTGAGGTCGAATACCGGGCAGAAGTCCCGTTGGGGGAGGATTTCAAAAAGTCTGTTACCGATGTAATCATTTTTCCCGCGGTCAGAAAGTTTTTGGGTTGTATTGGGGATAAGCTGAATAATTCCCCGGACCGGGGTCTATAATAATCACGAAAAATTGCTAACCAAATATGCAATACGGAAGTGAGGAAGCCATATGAAGGTGGAAGTTTTCGACGACTTGTGCATCAGTTGCGGGGCCTGTATAACCACGTGTCCGGACATATTTGAGTGGGGTGAGGACGACAAGGCTATAGCGAAGGTCAATGATGTCCCTCAGGATAAGCTGCAGTGTGCTCATGAGGCTGTGGAAGGCTGCCCGACGGCGGCGATAAAAGAGGAGTAATTGAAACAGGTCTGGCCGTTTCGGCCAGACCTGTATTCATTAGTGAAGTGCTTACCGTTTTATTCAGTTTTTACAATGCTTACATAGGCATTCGCCGGAATGACCGTTCTTTTCATCCTTTTTAGGCTCTTTAATAACCTCCAGCATTCCTATTATACACCAATCTTACCACAAAAATTCTCAATTGGCAGAAGGTCTTTTTGGGGTTAAAGGCAGCTTGACTATACAAAAGATTTTGTTCGTGGTACTATATAAATAAGGTGTGTTAGTATTGCTCCTAATTGAGAGGAGGGAAAACTTGTTTACAGACAGAAGACCGCTTGGGTTAAAAATTGTCGTTTTTTTCGCGATTCTTAATTCGCTTGCTACCGTTACTCATTTTGTTCTGTTAGACAGGGGTATTTTCCGAACAACCGGGTTAGTACAAAACTTCTGGGTTTACGCCGTAACTGTTACGGTGATTGCAGTGCTGCCTGTGGCCCTCGGGGCTTATGGTCTTTTTTACAAGAGGATGTGGGGGCTTGGTTTCTTTACTTTTGGGAGTGGTGCGTTTCTTTGCGCCTCCGGGTTCGTGTTATTGACCTCTGTTGAAGCGCAGAAATTTGGGATAATGTTCTATTTTGCCATTTATCTTATTTTGTACAGCTTCCTGGCCAACCTTTACACCTGGGCCTTTAGACATCATTTAAGAGAATTCTAACAAAAAATCCTCTACTGAGGATTTTTTTTGTTAGAAACTATTTGAATTGTGATATAATATTTAAGGGAAATTTTAGGAACACTTGGAGGTTTAGGATGCCGGTAAATGCAAAAAGGCCTGTCAACCCGATTTTAATACCGATAATATCAGCGCCTCATTTTATTCTTGGGGGGTTGCTGACAGCTTTTAACTGGAACCGCCTGGGCTTTCCCGGAAAAGCCCGGAATACGGTGAAGTGGAGTATCATCGGAACCATTGCTGTAATAATTATCGCCTTCTATATTCCGGTTGACACGCTGAAAAAGATGTGGTCGGTCGGGGTAGGGATTAATCTGGGAACAGGAATGGCCCTCAGAACACTGCAGTTGCCGGAATACCAAAAGGCTATGTCTAAACTTAAGCAGGTAAAAGGATGAACCTTCGCTGCTTTTGTCCGGAGTTAACGGCCGAAGAATTTACGGGGCTGGATTTAACGGAATTTGACTTATCGGGGAAAACCTTTTATTTTTCCAGAACACCAATGGTGTCCCATTTCCCGATGAACCCCGAAATAAAAATAGAAAAAACCCTCAAGGAAATCGAAGCCAAAGGGTTTCAAACCGCAGCCCCCCTTTTTGCGATTTTCGAAGATGGGCTGCTTTCCGGAAAAATAATGATTGAGATAGTCAAACCTTCGGTAAAAGACGGTGACATCCGGACACTTTCCAATCTAAAGTTAATAGGGAGAAACTTTACAGGGCCTAAACACCTTGTGCCAAAGGCCCTTAAACAGTTTGACAGCTATTTGATGTCACAAAAAGTAATGACCACCGAATTCTTTTTCTGGTATCATTCCTGTAAGGTGTGTGAAAAGGAAAAGGGCAACAGAACGATAATTATGGGGAAAACAAAATAGGTAAGTCGGCAAAATCGGCGGCAATACGGTAAAAAAAATGGACGGCTTGGCCCGTCTTTTTTGTGTTATAATAAAGCATTAGTTTAAATCAAACAGGGGAGTAACTCTTATGAACGCGGTTTTCTTTTTTGTCCTATGTGTAATTTGGGGTTCCACGTGGATGGCTATTAAGGTGAATCTGACTTCGTTCCCGCCCTTTTATTCAGCGGGGCTGCGTTTTCTGCTGGCCGCACTGGTTTTGTTTGGGGTGATGAAGCTTCGGGGGGCGGCTTTCCCCCATCAGCTAAAAAAAAACTCACCCTCGATAGTTTTCGGTATACTTAACGGGGTCTCCTACGGCTTCGTTTACTGGGGTGAACAGTTTATCCCATCAGGTCTCACGGCCATCCTGATGGCTGCCTTACCTTTTTTCAGTATAATTCTGGCATATATTTTCATCGGTGAAAGAATTACGACCCGCAAAATTATTGGCACCATGGCCGGGTTTCTGGGGGTCCTGCTGCTCTTTATGGAGGGGCTTTCCGGTGCTAACAGCGGCAAGCTCGCCGGAGAACTGGCCATCGTAGCGGCCGCTGCGGTAAATGCCCTGGCCGGGGTGCATGTCAAGAAGCATTCAACTATTGAACCGTTGGCGGCAGTGACAATCCAAATGTTTTTTGCGGGCCTGGTTTTGACGGCTGTTGCTGTCACGGTTGAACACGGACCGCTGATTGCCTTTTCCTGGGCCGGTCTTACGGCCTTTTTATACTTGAGCCTGTTCGGCTCGGCCTTGGCCTTTTACCTGTACAACCAGCTAATCCTGCGGATGGAGGTTTCCAAACTGGGCTACATTGCTATGATTACCCCGGCTGTAGCGACCCTGTTGGGCGTGGTTTGGCTGGGCGAGGTTTTGGTCTGGCAGATGTTGTTGGGTTTGGGGATGATATTGGCAGGTACTCTGGTCATCAACCTTAGAACCCCGAAAAATCTGTTTAAGGGGAGGTTGACTATTTGACGAAAAGGAGGAACGCGTATTCCGGTGAAATTCTCTCCGTGTTAAACGGTCTTTATCCTGAAGCGAAAACCCAACTTAAATTTGAAACCCCTTTTCAGCTTCTGGTGGCTGTGATGTTATCGGCCCAAACCACTGACCGCCAGGTTAATGCCATCACCAAAACACTTTTTGAGAAATACACGGTTCCGCAGGACTTTGCCCGGCTGCCGGTTTCCACGCTGGAGAACGAGATTAAAAGCTGCGGTTTATATAAGAACAAGGCCAAAAACATCAATGAAACCAGCAAAATCCTGGTAGATAAATTTGACTCAACAGTGCCCGACAGTTTTGAGGAACTGGTAAAACTGCCCGGAGTTGGGCGGAAGACGGCTAATGTGGTTTTGGCCAATGCCTATGGCAGGGATGTCATAGCTGTCGACACCCATGTTTTCCGGGTGGCCAACAGGCTTGGCCTGGCCTCGTCAAAGACACCGGAAAAAACTGAGGAGGACCTAACACGGAGTATTCCTCCAGGCAGCCGCAGCAAAGCTCATCACTGGCTTATTTATCATGGGCGCCAGGTGTGCCGGGCGCAAAACCCCAAATGTCCGGAGTGTGTGCTGAGTGATTGCTGTAAATATTATCGGAGTATAAAATCAAGATAAACCCGCAGAGGCGGGTTTATTTCATTTTTTGACATCTTTTACTTTCCTCTGTAACATATTTTGTACCAGGAAACCCGCATTTCATCTCAGAAAAACCGCCAGTATATCTTCAACCTGGCGGCCAGGAATATGTCTCCGGGGGCCTGGCAGTTAAGGATTTCACTGGATGATGGAACATCCAAATATATTACGATAAGTAAATGTTACTAAAGGGGTTAGGCGGGAAGCAAATAACAAATCTTATTAATGTATGGGTACAAATTTCCTGATGTTAAAGGATATATGTGCAAAAAACGCGAATATTAGTTCACAATTACATAAGGATTCATATAATACCATTACCCGATTTGGTTATCTAAATTCCGTCATTGAATTACCTTTGTGAATACTAGCTTAGCTGACTGACACAATTGACATTCCACGGAGGTGTTTTAGTGCCTGAAATCAGAAAAGACCCGGTTACCGGTAACTGTGTGATTATCGCAACAGAACGGAGCAAAAGGCCCCACGATTTTACCCGCCCCTATGAGCTGAAAAGGTCCGAAAATTGCGTGTTCTGCTACGGAAACGAAGACAAAACGCCGCCTGAAGTCCTGGCCTGGAGACCCCAGGGGGGCGAATCCAACAGTCCCGGCTGGACGGTCAGGGCCTTTCCTAACAAGTTTCCGGCGGTTACACCTGACGGTGACCCGGTTCCCTTTGAGGCAGGCATAAGCCAGGTCATGGCTGCCGTGGGGGCACATGAAGTAGTTGTCGACAGCCCCGACCATTTTGGTTCCCTCGGTCGGGTCTCTGACGAGCAAGCTGAACAGGTACTGCTTGCTCTGGCGGAAAGATACAAAACTCTAAGTCAAGATTCAAGGGTCAAATACATTCAGGTTTTTAAAAACAGCGGAGCCACTGCAGGGGCATCTCTTGAACATACTCACTGGCAGATAATAACTGTTCCGGTAATGCCGGCGGCCTTTTTGGCAGAATTTGCGGGTGCAAAGCAGCACCAGGAACTTAACGGCACATGTATTTACTGCAAAATTGCCGCCGACGAAATCGCGGGCATGGAAAGAATTGTTGAGATCACCGATGAATTTGTGGTCTGTTCCCCATATGCGTCCCGTTTTCCTTTCGAATTATGGATTCTACCCAGGAAGCATGAAGCCGACTTTGGCTGCCTTAACAAAAGCGACCTGAAGTCCTTGGGGTGCCTTGTCAGAAGGACGGTAAGGCGGCTCGAGAGGGCCTTCAATTATCCACCTTACAACCTTGTTGTTCATACTGGGCCACCGGAAAAAGGCTTTGATATATTTCACTGGCACATAGAAATATTACCCCGGTTGTCTATTACCGCGGGATTTGAATGGGGCACCGGTATATTTATCAACCCAACTTCACCGGAAATGGCGGCTGTTACTTTACGTGAGATTGACCCTGATGTACGCCAAGACGAATCATAAAGGGAGGTGGTATTTTTATGGATCAAGAAAAGAAGTTAAAAATCCTTTTTGTATCCTCCGAAGTATCTCCTTTTGCCAAAACGGGGGGGCTGGCCGATGTGGCAGGTTCACTGCCGCTGGCCCTGGTTGAAATGGGACATGACGTTAGGATCGCGATGCCAAAGTACAAGTTTGTGGACTGCCCAATGGAAACCAGATTTGATTTTCCGGTCCTGATTGCTGACAGAAAAGAGACTGCCATTATTCGCGAATCCCACCTTGAGGCGAAGGTGGGAGACTTTTATCAAAAAGTTCCCGTCTATTTCGTGGATAATTACCAGTATTTTGACCGGGACAGTTTATACTGCTTTTTTGACGAAGCTGAGCGTTTTGCCTTTTTCTGCAGGGCAGTCATCGAGATGCTGCCCGGGTTGGATTTTAAGCCGGATGTTATTCACTGTAACGATTGGCAAACCGGTCCCATTTCGGTCCTGCTGAAGGAGCAGTACGCAATCATCCCTTTTTACCAGAACATTGCCACCTTGTTAACGGTTCACAACCTCCATTACCAGGGGAACTACCCTAAGGATTGTCTCGAATTGCTCGGGCTGACAGAAGAATACTTTCATCCTGATAAGCTGGAGTTCTTCGGGGAAGTAAGCTATCTCAAGGCCGGTCTCGTTTACGCTGACATTATTAACACAGTCAGTAAAACCTACGCCCAGGAAATCCAAACCCCCGAGTACGGCGAGAGGATGGATGGGCTAATGAGAAAGCGGTCCCATGACCTCTACGGGATAGTAAACGGAATCCATTACTGTGAATTTGACCCGCTGACAGATTCTTGTATCATGACAAACTTTGACCACCAATCTGTTGAAAAAAAGAAAGAAAACAAATATGCCCTTCAGAAAACCATGCACCTGCCTGTGGGCGACATGCCTATGGTGGGACTGGTTTCCCGGTTAGTTGACCAGAAGGGCCTTGACCTCCTGGAAGAGATATTTGGCGAGTTTGTTAAAAACGATGTCCAGTTCGTTGTACTGGGTTCCGGTGACAAGAGGTACGAGAATTTCTTCAAAGACATGGCCAAACGTCATCCCGAAAAGGTTGCCGCGTATATAGGGTTTAACGCCCCCCTGGCCCAACAGATCTATGCGGGGTGTGACATGTTCCTGATGCCTTCCAGGTTTGAACCCTGCGGTTTAGGCCAGCTAATTAGCCTGAGATACGGCACTATCCCAATTGTCAGGGCCACGGGTGGATTGGCCGACACTGTCACCAATTACGATCCTGTAACGAAAAAGGGCAATGGTTTTGTCTTCAAAGCATATATTGCAGGGAATTTACTTAACGCCATCCAACGCGCCTTAAGTGTCTACGGAGGGGAAACCGACCAGTGGACCGACCTGGTCAGGGGCGCCCTGCAATCTGATATTTCCTGGTCTGTCTCGGCTAAGGAATACATCAAACTGTACCATATTGCCATGAAAAAGAAAATGAAAATGATTCGCTCCGCGTAAAAAGGTAAGCTCCGGTTGACGGGATTGTATGGTTCTGCCATCCGGAGCTTTTTAGTATAAAAAGGAATTTAAAGAAGGAATATATGGTTAGACCAAGAATCTAATTAAAAACTAGTTTGGCGGTGAAAAAATGACGGAAGCAGACGGCAAAACAACCGGCAGCAGGCCTTTACGGGATAGCAAGAAACAGTGTGCCAATTGTTTTGCCTGCAAACAGGATACCGAGCTTTGCCCTTTAAATGAAAATTACTCACCTGATGCCTATTTAAAATGGGAGGCCGAGTACCTTAAAAGAAGGAAAGAGAATAAGACCGGTCAATCCTGAGCCTGCCATACACCGTTTCTCAAAGCCCCCAACAGGTTTTCCCGCAATTTTGGGTTATACTTTTCCCAGTGTGAGATAACCTCCTTCATGTCCTGCCTTTTGGTGCATCCGTTAGCAGGGCAGGGGTTTTCAATAACCGGCAGGCCCAGCTGTCTGACGATTTCAATAATGGTTTTTTCCTCCACATATATCATTGGGCGGATAAGAGTAATATCTTTCCTGTCCAGGTATGTCTTAGGGCGGAAGGTTTTCATGCGGCTTTCGAAAGACATGCACAGGAGAAGAGTTTCCAGTGCGTCATCCAGGTGATGCCCAAGGGCTACTTTATTGCAGCCCATGTCCTTGGCCAGGTTGTGCAGTGTCCCTCGCCGAAGCTTGGCGCAAAGGGAACAGGGGTTTGATTCCCTCCTGGTCTCAAACACGATGGGGCCGATTTTGGTAGGTTCAATGTGGTAGGGGACGTTTAGTTCCTTACAGTACCTAACAAGGGGCAAAAGGTCGCCGCCCCAGCCCATATCCAGGGTAATCGCCGTTATTTGGAAGTCAACCGGTGAAAACTTACGCCACTCATTCATCACATACACAAGGGTGGAACTATCCTTGCCCCCTGAAAGTCCTATGGCGATATGGTCCCCTTCTTCGATAAGTTTAAAGTCTTCGTTGGCTTTTCCGATTCTTTGCCACAGTTCTTTGCGAAATATCCGTTTCAACTTATGCCCCTCCTAAACAACGACAAATGGACCGACTTTAAGGCAGTTATGGGAAAAAGCTATACAGTCAACTCCTCAGAGCTTATATAAAGAAGTATAAATCAAAGATGGCGTAAAATCCAGTTGAAATCTTTTTAATACAAGCGTGATTGGAGGTGATAATTATGGAATTGGTACGAGTCTGTCGCGAATTGGAGGCAGTTTTTCCCCTGAAATTTGCCCAGACGTACGAACCTTTGAGTTTCATTTTCCCGGCCGTGAACAAGGAAGCCGGGATAAATTACCGCAAAATTTACGAATCTAAGTTTTTGGACTGTTACAACGGATTAATGATTAAAGGTGCCAAAATAGTAAACAGCGCGTATTGCGTGGTGTTTCCAAACCCGGATATTTTACAAAAGCTGCTTACCCGCTGCCGTCCCGGTGATTTTATATTTACCCACCACTGCTGCGGTTATGACGATAAACTGGGTTTCCTCCCCATCCCGGCCGAGTTGGCCGAAGAAATTAAGGTTAACCAGGTTTCCCTTTATAGTTTACATACACCCTTTGACGTAAATTGCCCGTGGTCTACTTCCGTTCAACTGGCCAAAGTAGTAGGCATTTCCGTGGAAGGTGAATTTGCTGTGGTTTTGGACAAGCCCTCCGGGGTTTATGGTAAACCGCCGGTTGGTGACCTTACTTCCCTGGCGGGAATAGTCAGAAGGCAAATAGGGGCCGGTGAAGTTACGGTAATTACCAACCGCAAGAACCAAAATATTAGCCGTGTCGCTGTTATTGCCGGCGGTGGCGGTTATGCCAACCTGGTAAATGACGCCCACCGTTATGAATGTGACACTTACCTCACGGGGACTGTCGTGGAAAATATAGAGATTGAGGCTGTCCAGGATGCCAATATGCGTTTCCGGAAAAAAGCTGAGGAATTGGGCATAAACATTATAGGCGGTGGACATTACTACACGGAAAAGGTGGCCCTGGAGGGAATGGTTGACTTTTTCGGTGGATTAGGGCTGCAGGCCGAATTTGTTCCGCAGTCCGCCCAAACGGAGGTTGCAGGATGATAATTGTAAGCGCCTGCCTGGCAGGAGTGAACTGTAAATACGATGGTGGAAATAACCTAAACCCCCGGATAAAAGATATGGTCGCCCGCGGGCTCGCTCTGCCCGTTTGTCCCGAACAGTTGGGCGGGGACCCGACCCCAAGGGAACCGGTGGAATTAAGCGGCAGGTCCGGTGAAGATGTCCTTGACGGAAGGGGCAGGGCTGTTACTAATACAGGCAGGGATAAGACCGATTCTTTCATCAGGGGAGCCCACGAAGTATTGAAAATTGCCCGGCTCGTAAACGCCGAATATGCTATATTGAAGGAACGAAGCCCATCCTGTGGTTCCGGGCTGATATATGACGGTACCTTTACGGGCCGCCGGTGCAAAGGGCATGGTGTTACCGCTGCTTTGCTGGAACGGCACGGGATAAAAGTATATTCTGAAGAAGAGGATTACCCTTTTTCTCGTCGCCCTTAATGGCGAAGAGAAAGCAGGAGGTTTGCCTTCAGCAAACTTTCCGATTATAAAATAAGGGGTTCCTGCTTATTTGGCCACCCCCAGTGTATTATCAATCTCCTCCAACAGGTTTGCCACCTTCTGGCGAAGTTTATCTTGATTCTTCTCTGGTCCTTTCTTCCAAACAAAGCTGTATTTGATAGCATTAGCTTCTATCTTTGTGCCGTCCAGAAAATATGTCTCATGCATAATAAGCTTTCTTTAAAAACTAGTTTATGCTGTTTCTGTTTTAACGGTAAATGGAAGAGGCAGGTGTTTTCCGTAGAGCGAGGCTGACGTCTGCCGATCCGCGATCCACGCAGTGGGAGCGGTTAATCGGCTGAGTTGTTGCTCGACTCGGAGGAAAACACCTGCCTCTTCCTTGCTAGCGTGCCAAAGCAGTGAGCTGCCTCTTATGAGACAGCCCCATCCGGTTTTCGCAAACTTTTTACCTTGGCAATTTCACTTCTGTAATTATCTCGTTAAATCTGTCGACAAAGGTTACCGTACCGATGGATTTTGAGGGAAGGTCAACCCGGACCATAGCGAAGGGGTAAGAAATCCTAGGCAACTTCACGGCGTTTCGCCCAGGGTCGGAGCGGTCAAGCCAGATTCTGTAATTAATTACTTTTTGGTCTTCAGAAATTGATACCCTCGTAATTTCCACCGAATAACCCATGTACATTTTCTCACCACGGGTTGCCATAAAATACAGGCCTCCGTTGAAAGTACCGGCAACATAACTCTCCGAAATTTTATTTGTTTCCACCCATTGTTGGAGGTTAAGTGGTGCTGTTGTATAGTCCACCGGTGTCATAACAATACTGGTACCGGAGTCCGGAACCGCAGCATCTGCCAGGACTACTGTTAATTTAGCCGATTCCGAAGTAATAATCCTAATGTGGTTCCCGGCGGATAACTCGGCAATGGTTGAGGGAGCATCGTTGAAATAAATTAAACACTGTTCGGGCAGCTTAATCTGGGCCTCTTGATTTACGCCATATACCAGTGATACCGTCGTATTTTGCAGATCGGTAGATTTGACAAAACCGGCAATTTCGTCAGCATTCACCGAGGGAATCTGTAGGGCGATATTGCTTAGAAGAATGGCGGTTTCCGCCCTTGAAATAGGCCCGTTGGGCTGGAAAGTGCCGTCCGGATACCCGTTGATTATCCGCCGTTCATAGGCAACAGTGATATAACCCTTCATGCTTTCGCTTATTTGATTTAAATCAGAAAAGGGTAGGGTGATATCTGTTTTAGCTTTGGCCTGTTTGGTAAGTTCCAATGCTCTGATAGCAAGCAGGGCTGCATCCTGCCTAGTCAGGGGTTGTTCACGGGAAGCCTTTTGCAGCTCATTCCAGGACATAATATTATTTCTCATGGCAGATGAAATATATCCTACTGCCCATTCCGGAATATTGAACTGTTCATGCAAGTAGTCTGACGAGATATCAATACTGATAGGTTTACCCCATAGCATTTTGTCAAGCATAACCACCGCTTCCAGAAAAGTCACCGGTTTCTTGGGCTTAAAAGAATTGTCATTATAACCCTTCATTACATCTTTGGCATACATTTCCGCAATTGCAGCCTCAGCCCAATTACCTTTGGCATCAGCAAAAGGAAACTCGGGGGCGGGAGCGAGAGACGCGGCAACCGGGGACGCCTGTCTTACCATAGAAACGAAAGTAAATCCTGTAGTTAGGATAAAGGAAGCCGATAACAACAAAACTACGATAACGGTCATTAATTTAGACCTGATAATCAATTGATGAGTCCTCCTTTCACACTAACCAATAATACCTATATTTATCGAAGCAGCGAGCGGTTTTGTGGGGGTGCAGTCCCTGTCCGGGAACGGTAAAAGAATAAAATAGACGGCTTTTCCATAACCTAAAACAGGAATTTGTCGACCATCAGAAAAACTGGCGAAGAAGACAATAATTAACGGAGGTAAAGCGAGATGATGCTGGACAGAAATTTAAAGATCCTTTTGGTTTCTTCAGAAGTGGCGCCTTTCGCCAAAACAGGTGGACTTGCCGATGTAGCCGGCTCACTGCCCAAAGCTTTAACCGCTATGGGTAATGACACCAGAATAGTGCTGCCCCGGTACCGTGGTGTTGGCGATTTTCCCACCGTGACTGATTTCCCCGTTAAAATCGGAAACCGCATAGAGACGTGTGTGGTCAGGGAATCTACAATAGAAGCCAAACTGGAGGAAGGGGGGACGAAACCGGTTCCGGTATACTTTATCGACAATTACCACTATTTTGACCGTGAAGGCATCTATTGCCACCACGATGATGCCGAAAGGTATGCCTTTTTCTGCCAGGCCGTACTGGAAATGATTAAGCAGATTAATTTCCGTCCCAATGTCATTCATTGTAATGACTGGCAGTCGGGGCTAATACCTTTCCTGTTAAAGGAGAAACTTGCGACAGACCAGTTCTATCAGGGAATCGCCACGGTCTTCACAATTCATAACCTGATGTACCAAGGCAATTTTCCAAAGGATTGCCTAGAGTATTTCAATGTAGGAAACGAATATTTCCAGCCCGAAAGCCTGGAATTTTATGGGCAGTTGAGTTTTATGAAAGGCGGGCTGGTGTATGCCGATGTCATAAATACCGTTAGTAAGCGGTATGCCCAGGAGATTCAGACACCGGAATTCGGACACGGGTTCGAAGGCTTGCTCCGCAAAAGGTCACAGGACCTACATGGTATCGTGAACGGAATAAACTATCACGAGTTCAATCCGAAAACGGATCCTAGGATTTTTCGCCCATATGATTCCTCCTCTGTCCAGGATAAATACGAAAATAAGTTCGGCTTGCAAAGGGAGATGGACCTGCCTGTCAAGAATGTCCCGGTAATTGGGCTAATATCCCGTCTGGTCGACCAAAAAGGTCTTGACCTCATCGAAGTGGCCTTTGACTGGCTGATGCAGCAAGAGCTGCAGTTTGTAGTCCTGGGTTCAGGAGACAAATACTACGAAGAAAAGCTAGCCAGGATGAGGGAACGATACCCGCATAAAATGGGATTATACTTAGGTTTTAACGGCATACTGGCTCAAAGAATTTATGCCGGGTCAGACATGTTCCTGATGCCCTCAAAATTTGAGCCCTGCGGTCTGGGCCAGTTAATTAGCCTTAGGTACGGCACAATACCGGTAGTACGGGCCACCGGCGGACTGGCAGATACCATAGTTGATTACAACGCTAATACCGATTCCGGAAACGGTTTTTCCTTTGAACCCTACGATTCCAAAGTGATGCTGGAAACAATTTCGAGAGCCCTGCAAGTATATAACCGAGAACCTGAAAAATGGCGCCGGCTGGTGGTAAATGCCATGGAACAGGATTTTTCCTGGAACAGGTCCGGTGCCGAGTACCTTGAATTATTTGATTTGGCTATAAGTAAGCACACCAAGAGTTTTCAAATCGCTTAACCTCTTTGGCTTTGGACACTATGGCGAGGAAAAGGCAGGTATATTCCTCCGAGCGAGCAACAACTCAGCCGGCAAACCGCTCCCGCTGCGCGGGTCACGGGCCGGCGGATGTCAGCCTCGCTCTTCGGAACACACCTGCCATTTCCTTTTTTGCGAAAGCCAGAAGAGGCAGCCTATTTTTAGGCAGCGAGGAAAAGGCAGGTATATTCCTCCGAGCGAGCAACAACTCAGCCGGCAAGCCGCTCCCGCTGAGGCGGATCTACCCACAGGGCACAACGGGGCTCTAAGTGCTAAAGCGCAAAGAGCCCCGACGGCGGTTGGCGGATGTCAGCCTCTATTGCTTCAGGAGGAGGGGGCTGAGCTGGAGGAATTACTGGGGGCGAAAAAACAGCAGGTACACAGGGACAACAATAGAAGCGGAAGCCAGGACAAAAACGGCAACTGCTCCTGACACATTTTTTTGCTTGAGGCACCAACGCCCAAAGGTGAAGGTATACATCCCAACCCATAGGATTACAGGCAAAAACACAAAATAGTTCAATAGCCGCATGATATTTCCCCCGGTAGTTTATCTAATTTCTTATGGATGAATTTCCGGTTGTCTGCCCTGCAGACCGGTACGCCTGATTCTAAATACAAATTTCAAATCTATCTCCGCTTCCTTGAATTTTTCCGGCCAGTTGTACTTATTCCACTCTGCTCTTGTCAAAAAGTTTCGCTTGGCGTAGTCCCCGTAACCGACCATATCAATTCCCCGTTTTTGCAGTCTTTTCACCATTGAGCAGGCTTGCTCCTCCAGGTGTTTTTCCACTGCTGACTGGAGCAGCTTTTGTTTGCCTAAATCTGTGGCATACTCCACTGGACCTTGAATAGCTACTAAATCGCCTTCGACGGAGAGCCTTTCTTTTATTTTAACCCTGTCGCCCTTTATATCAACCTTGACTATGGGAGGTGAACCCTGTTTAATTTCAAAGGGGATGAACCTGTTTTTTATTAGGGGGTCTTTCACCCCAAGAGTTGCCCGGTTAAAATTCCCGGTAAGCATTAAGAATGACTGCGTTTCCGTTAAGTTAAGCACATCCGTGAATTTATCACCCTTAAATACAGCCGTGCCGATATACTCTATTGGGTTGCCCCCTGTCCGGGGAATTTCACCGGCCTTTATCCCAAGGTTACCCTCCATAAAAGAAGGAGGTATTTTTATGTCACCAGCTTTAGCGGTTTTCGCCCTTTCGTTTTCTGCCAGATACATCATTGTCCCGGATATTCCCAGGGCTTCGGTATCGATGGCAAACTCGTGAAAAAGGCTGCCGGGATTAATTGCCAGCCTTGACTCTAACAACTTGACCCCTTCCCAGTATTTCGTGAAGCTTTTCTCCAAATCGGGTGTGTTTTCGGCCAGCAATTTGAAGGCTTCACCTTTCGCTACACAAACAAAGATATTGCGTCTTAGTTCCCGATAGCGGGACAAAATGCTTAACAGGGGACCGACACCTTGCCTGGCGAAAGGCTCTCCGAAAATAAAAACCTTGGTGTGCATCAAGTTTAATTCACGGTTTACGTAACCTGAAGCAAGTGTAATTGCTGCCGGTATGGTGGGTGCCGCAACTGTGGTCAATAGGGAGGATTTGGCGGCTACTGACCCTACGCCACCCCCGCCCCCACCCCCGGCTCCGGTTGGGCCTAAACCTGCTTTGGAGGGAATCGCAATCCGGAAGGTGACCAACAACTGGTTGTCTTGACCCTTGTCAATCCCTATGGCCTGCACAAATGCCTGATCCTCCAGTTCCTTGCGGTCCCAACAGCCAAGCGTAAAAGAAACGGACAGGACCAAAATCAGAACAATCATTTTATTTATCCATCTTGTTTTCAGTTTGCCCACCGCCTTTCCTGCGAACAGCCGCTGCGACCAATAGCGCCAGGGGCAGCCCCCAGGCAATAATGGCTCCATATTCCCTGATTATGCTCATATCCAGTTGAAACGCCGTATAAACCCCGGCAGGTATAAAGCTTAAAGCAAAAATAAGTAAGCTGATGGGAAACAGGAGGGGCTGGTAAATAGGGATTTTAAACGCCCAGCCAAGTGCTACAGCCGAACTGTAAAGAAACACTGTCAGTTTTAAGGCCCCGAGAAAAAACCAGACAAAGATGTATACTGATTCAATTCGCTGGATAAAACGACCCATATATATCAATCTGGCCAGTTGAAACAGGGGGACATAAAGTTTTTGGGCCGCCGGTACCCGCAGGTCAGCAACGTAGAACAGTTCAACAACTACAAATATAACCACCGAAACTGCAAAAGCCTTCCAAACCTGCCGGGGTATTACGTCTGTGTCTTTGATATTGGCGGCAATCAGCCCGGCAAAAATGACTTCCGTATACATCGAGCTTCTACCGGGGGCGTGATACAAAATTTTGCCTACCCCGGACCCCATAATAGGGAAAAGGTTATTAAAATTGATATAATTGCTAGTCAGGAAAAGTATCGAAAAAATTCCAGCGAGTATAAAAGGGTAAAGCAGCGTGGAAGCCCTTGAAATTACTTCCAGACCGTTATATGCCCCCAGCAGCATGGCACCAATAAAAAAAAAGCTGATGATGCTGATAGGTGTTTGGGGCAAGACTGTAGTAAGCACTGTTTCGGAAAATTCTCTGACAATAACACTAGCCATGAATAGAGAGAAAAACGACAGAATTAAACCGGTTAAAAAGGCCCCGGGCCTTCCCAGCAATTCTTCGGCTATTTGTATCAGGTTTTTGCCGGGAAACTTTTTCATGAGTTTAAGCAAGACCCAGATTCCTGGAACAGCAGCCAACGCAGACACTATAATCAACAACCAGGCAGCTGAATCCCCTTCTTCAACCATAGCCTGGGGAACTCCAAGAAATATTTTGGCTACCAATAATATTATGAGCATAACAAAAAGCCCGTTTGAACTAATCTTTCCTTCTTTTACCCTGAACATTAGGAATCACCTTTAACTTTATTTCGTGATATGGGGTCCCATTTCCTGACCAGTTTGGCCTGCAAAAACTTGGCCTGGGGATTGGTGTATTTAGGCATAGAATCAAAGGAAAAAAAGGGCCTGCGTATTACAATGTCCCCACTCATCGGTTTAAAGGGAGCAACCGGCGCCAACATCGGGACTCCCAGTGATTTGAGCCCTGTCACCATATAAGTAAGAACCATCAGGCCAAAAGCAATGCCAATGAAACCGACTATCGAGGCCAGGATTATAAAAATGAAGCGTAATATCCTTATGGACAAGGAAAAAGCAATGTTAGGAATTGTAAAAGAACTTAAAGCGGTTATCGCAACCACAATTACCAGAATCGGGCTTACAATGTTGGCCTGGACTGCAGCCTGACCAAGAATCAGCGCTCCGACAATGCCTATTGTGGGCCCCAGGACGCTCGGTATTCTCACCCCCGCTTCCCTGATAAGTTCAAAAGAAAATTCCATCAGTAAGACTTCCACGACCACCGGAAAGGGCACCACTTCTCTTGTGGCGGCTATTGCCAAAAGCAGGTCAGTGGGTATCATTTCCGGGTGGTAGTTAGTAATGGCAATATAAAAGGCCGGAGTCATCACACCGATAAAAAAAGATATAGTCCTAATGATTCTTGTGAAAGTTCCGACTACCGGATTCAGGTAATAGTCTTCCGGCGAATGGAGCAGTCCCCAGATTGTGATAGGGGCTATAATTGCAAAAGGGCTGCCGTCCATAATGATGACAACATGGCCTTCATTTAAATAGGCGGCAACCCGGTCAGGCCTCTCTGTCGACAGGGAAGTCGGTATCAGGGAATAGGGGCTGTCACTGATAAATTGCTGGATAATCCCGGTATCGGTGACATAGGCAACTTTTATGTATTTAAGGCGTTTTTTCATTTCGCGGACAATCTGTGGGTTAACTACTCCGTCAAGATACACCAGGGCCAAGTCTGTCCCACTGCGCCAGCCAACCTTGAAGTACTCTGTCATCAGGGAATTTGTGCGGACTCTTTTTCTTATTAAGGCCAGACTCTGTCTGAAGCTTTCGTTAAACGATTCGTGAGGCCCCTGAGTGACTCTTTCGGTTTTCGGGTCACTGACACTGCGGCCGGGCCAGCCCTTGGTTTCCACAATCAGAGCCAAGTCGCAGTTATCAAGCAGGATTGCAGTATCCCCGTTTACGACACCGTCAATGATTTCCTGCTGGTTGCCGGCTTGTTTAACCTGATTGGCCGGAACCAGCAGATTTTTGACTGTTTCAAAGTTCCCGCCTTCATCAAGCTTATTTATGTTGGAAAGCAGCATTAGTGGTTGGAGCACAAAACCGTCTACTAATTTGGTATCTGCGGCACCGTCAATATAGATAATCGCCGCTTTTACCGGACAGAGGAGCGGAACCAGGAACTCCCGGATTACTACATCCTTGTTTTTGGGCAGATGAAAGAGATCACTAATAATTCTTAAGTTTTGGCCTAGATCTTTTGACACCGGAACCTGTTCGGGTTGAACTTTAGAAGGCCTGGTTGACTTTTTCCTCAACTCTTTTAATGCCGCGACAGTGTAGGCTTTTTTAGGGTGTTTGAACCCTTTGGTTTCCGTTAAAGTATCCTTTTTTCCGTTATCTTGGTCCCTGCCATCAGTTTTATTGGGTTTGCGCGACATTTTTGTCATCTTAAGTTGAAATGATTAGTCAAAAACAGAGTCGTTAACAATAAAAAGACTCTTTAGAAACTGCCAGATTTTAGACGGTTCTTGTTTTTTCTGCTTCTTATCCATAGAGTTCTTGTGTAGGAGCCTCCTTATTAAAATGTCTGGTCAAACATTCCTGCTCAATTTTATTCCCAACCAAGCAAGAAACGGGGTGAACAAAGCCACGACTAAAAATGCAGAAGCCAGATATTTTTTCGGAACCAATACAAGTAGAACAACAAGACCCCCCAGCACCAAGTGAGCCCTGTTTTCCGAAATCCGGAATATTTTCTGAGTAAAGTAATGGGTACACCAGTACTCTGCAAAACCCAATGAAAAAAAGATAACAATGAGAACCCAGGTCATAGTTATTCCTCCCGGGTTTATTATGTGCCCGCATAGGAAAAATAAACATATTACAGTATCGATAAATTTTTTTCCGGCAAGTTTTATCCCAATTCCAAGACTCCACCTTCTATTAGGTGGAGTTTCCACTTTTCTGCTTCAGTGGGGGTAGAGTCCCCCACTGAAGTTTCGATGTTCAGCTTTAGCTGAACGAGTTCACTAGAAATTAATCTATTTATAGCAAAGTTTGGTGAAATTTAAAAAATATCTTCAAAAAGTGAAGGAATTAAGTGGCATTCGTCGAATAGATATTTTTAACGCAGTGTGTCCCTCTGTGGAGGTAAAATATGGCCCAGTATTATACCGTCATCCTAACAGTTAACATTTTATTTACGGTATTCTTCTACTTTAAAGTAAGAAACTCGGGCATATCTCCCAAGGCTTTTCTTTTTATTACCGGTCTCTCAATGGCTTTGGGTATATTTTTCCCGCTTTTGGCGGGGTATTTTCAGACATATGTCGTTATAGGAATCTACTTATTTGTTACCGGTCTCGCTGCTTATTTCATCGCCGGACGTGAGGGGAACAGCGTGCTTGCCAGTCTACCCGGGGCTTTTGTCGAAGAGTATCTCCCGGTTCCGGAAACGTTAATACCGGCAGGGGAAATAGAATTGCCGGAAGAAGTAGAATTAGTTATAGACTCAGAAGAAGCGGGCGAAGGACTGGATGAACCGGTGGATGCACCGGATGAAGAATTACAATTAGCGGATGAGATAATTACAGTTGAGGAAATTCAAGAATTAATCCTCCGGGAGGTTGCAGTTTCACTAGAAGCAAGCGAATTACCCGAAGGGGATGATATAAACGAAACACAGGCAGATTTTATTCATCGTGACTCTCTCTCAGGAAGCAGTAACGATTTACAGGGAGAAAATATTATGAGTGTTGTTGAACAACTTCAAGACAATTCGGATTTGCGCAATTCATTTATTGTGAGAGGCTTTGATGCAAAGGCTGAAGGTAAGCTGGAACTGGCTGTAAAGTATTTTACCGCTGCCCTTGAACTGGATTCACCGCCTGACCTGGAAATAATGCTTATTTTCGATATTTGTGCAATGTTAAAAGAAACGGGGCAATACCAGAAGACCAGAGAAAGCCTTGAACAGTTTAAATCTCAAAAAACAAATTTGCCGCCGGCAGCTGTGTGGGAAATTGAAATACAACTGAAATACCTGGAAATACTGCAGGAGACCCTTAAAAAGGTCAAGACACCCAGCATGCCTTTCGCCATGATACCTGTGTTAATTAAGGTGAGTGTTGAGGAAAAAGTTAATCAATGGAAAAATGACATTTTTTGATAACAGCCCGG
>JAJZQD010000005.1:53329-56846 GCA_021847735.1 Bacillota bacterium
TGAGACAGGGCTTGTCTAATATAGTTTCTAGGATTTAAATTCAACCTGAATGATAGGAGAGTAGGTATGAAAAGAAGTGAGGAACTGTTAGGACTATCTGTCATAAGTATCGAAGACGGAAAAGAGATTGGCCGTGTAAGTGACTTCGTAATAAACTCGGCAAAGGGAATGGTTGAATTTCTTATTATTGACAACGGGTACAGGTACATGGGCATTAAAATTCTTCCCTTTAAAATGGTTGAGGGTGTAGGAGAGTACGCAGTTACTATCCTAAGTTCCACTTCCATAACCGACCTTTCCGATGAGCCGGAGGTTAACGGGTTACTTGAGAAAAATGTCAGGGTTAAAGGTACCAAAGTATTAACCAGGAAGGGCAAACTGATTGGTAGTGTTAGTGAATTTTTGATTGACGACGGCGGCGAAGGGAAAATATCGGGCTGCGAAGTAGCTCCGACCAATAATACCGGCCAAAGCGGGATTATTCCTGCAGACCAGATCGTCACATTTGGTAAGGATGTTGTTGTCGTTCATGAGGACGCGATGCCAACACCGCCATCATCACCTGATACGCCTGATCCTCCTGATCCTCCTGATCCTCCTGATACACCTGTTCCTCCCAACACACCGGATTCTTCAGGTACACCGGATACATCGAGTAGACCAAGTTCACCGGGTTCAAAAACTTCACCGACTACAAAGAGTGTACCAAGTACCCCAACAGCATCTGACTTACCAAGTGTTACACCAGCCAAAACTAACATTCCAAGTGCTTCATCCGGTTCACCTGAGCAGCAGGAAGCTGAGGAACAGCCAGAGACTGTTTCCCAGGAGGAAGATAAAACTACCGAGTCTGCCGATAAACAAGAACCGTCACAAGCCGCTAAACTCTTTGAAGAAAGACAGCGCAAGTACCTGCTGGGAAGAAAGGCCGGTAAAAGTATTGAAACCGAAAGCGGCGAAGTTGTTGCCGAAGAAGGAGATATTATTACTAACGAACTTCTGGATAAAGCCAAAGCCGCCGGAAAGTTTACTGAGCTATCAATGAACACCAGAGCTTAAGAGCCAAATAAGCGGGCCGGAGGGATAACGGATGTCGGGTTTTCCCAAGAAATATCTAGTTGTTTTAGCTGTCCTGGCAGCCCAAGTCTTTGTTAGTATTATCGGAGGTTTAGTTTTTGCTTCTACTTCCAGGGAAAATGTCATTTTCCCTGGGGTTTTCATTAGCGGCATTGATGTTGGGGGGCTTACAAGGGACCAGGCCATGAAGACTATGGAGCAAAATGTTGCTGATAAATTAAAGACCGTAAATATTATGTTAAAGTATGGAAAAAGACAATGGCCGTTATCATTCAGAGAAATTGGTGTAGTCTACGACATTCCCGCGACTGTAGAAAATGCGTTAAAAATAGGTAGGCGGCACAAATATTTTGACGATTCCCTTATGATGTTTCGTATACGGAACCAAAAACCGGACTTGCCATTACAGTTTTCATTGGATGAATCAAAACTTAAGGATGTAATGGCCGGGGTTTCTTCAGAGATTAATGCGCGGGAAAGAGACGCCGGCTTCAGTATTGGCGAGGGCCATTTAATTGTGCAGCCCGAGGCCCGGGGCAGAGAGTTTCGACTCCAGGAAAACATCAAAAAAATAAAGGAAAATTTGGCCAGCATTCAAAACCTGCCGGTTATGGCCGAAGTTTCAGAGACTGCACCACGGATTAACGTTTCCGACCTTAGTGGAATTAAAGATTCAATTGGGCTGGGGGTAACGGTTTTTCCCAGGTCAAATAAGGAGATATCGCAAAATGTGTTGTTGGTAGTACAAAAATTAAATGGTACACTCATCAAACCGGGCGAGAGTTTCTCCTTTAATCAGAATATCGGGCAAGCTGTTAATGAAAGTGGATACCGTAAACCTGTTCTTATAGATGGCCGTTTAACTGAAGAGTCGAGCGGAGGCGCGTCCAGAGCTGCCTCGGCCCTGTATCAGGCCGTTCTGTATTCCGGATTGCGGGTCAGAGAACGCCATGCCCATTTTACGTCGCCAGGGTACGTGACTCAGGGCCAGGATGCCGCAGTTGCTTACGGCAACCTTGACCTAAGGTTTGAAAATACTACAAAAGGGTCAATATATATACACACATATACGAAAGGCACCCGTGTAATGGTTAACCTGTTGGGGAGCAAAACAGACGGGCAAACAATACAAGTGGACACCCAAAAAACAGCGGCCAACGGGCAAAAGGGACCAAGCGGAACCCTGGTAAAAGTCTACCGTGTATTTTACAATGGAGGAGTAAAAGTAAGGAGAGAGTTAATTTCGGAAGACAACTATCGTTAAAATCTGTTATAGTAGCCGGAGGAATTTGCAGATAATGATTGTAGGCTTATGCACAATCGAATTACGGATCCCCTGGGCCAACTCCCTCAAGGACAAGAGGAGTGAAATTAAAGGCCTGGTTAACCGGGTTAGGGCAAAATTTAATGTGTCAATTGCGGAAACCAAATGCCAGGACGAGTGGAGAACCGCAATCATCGGTTTTGCGACCGTGAGTTCAGAACGCAGGCATGTCGACAGCACCGTTAATGAAGTAATTCATTTTATTGAACAGAACACAGAAGCCGAACTGGTTTCCTGCAGCATTGAAATAATATAATAATAAAGAAATGGAGTTCCTTAATCATAACTTTAGGGAACTCCATTTCTTTATTCTCCATTTTATAATATTTTTTCCGACATTGTACCAAAGAGGCAGCTTTTCTCGATTACTAAAAGAGGTAGATGCAGGTGTGTTCCGCAGAGCGGTCTGACTCCAACGTGCCACAACCGCGTAAGCGAGTGTGGCACGGACGGAGTTGTTGCCGCTCGGAGGAACATATCTGCATCTACCTCTTTTCCCCAAGTTAGAAAAGCTGTCACTTCTGTTACTGGTAAGCCCTCCAATGGAGGTAGTTGTTTAAATCTTTGAGGGTATGTATTCCCCTTACATGCAGCTGCTGCAAAAATTCTATCAAAATCTCGGCTGTTACGAGGGAGTCACCCAAAGAAGTGTGGCGTCCCTCGGGGGAGAGCTTGTAAAGTTTGATTAAGGCGTCAAGCGTGTGGCACTTTTCACTGGACAGAAGAGCACTGGCCAATACAAAGGTATCAACCATCGGATGGGTTATCTTAGTATGACAGAATTGTTTAAGTTTGAGGTTGATGAAATGCAGGTCGAAATCAGCATTATGAGCTACCAGTATACTACCCCTGGCGAAGTTGAGGAACTCGTTTAACACCCATAAAACCGAAGGGGCACCACTAACCATTTCGTCAGAAATTCCGGTGATCTCAGTTATAATGGGGGATATTGACCTGTGGGGGTTAACCAGGCGGTCAAAGAACGACTCCTTCCTAAGGCGCCCGTTTTCAACTATAACAGCACTGACGGAAATGATCTCGTCACCGGCGTAAGGGTGAAAACCGGTCGTTTCCAGATCAAAGATTACGAAACGGGCTTTTTGGAGGGGTATATCG
>JAJZQD010000006.1 GCA_021847735.1 Bacillota bacterium
CACCCTCTCAAAAATTATAATGTTAGTCCACTAATATTATTAGCGTTTAGAACATAAAAGATGCTAGTAGCGGCTGCATATCGGCTAACAACAGGCTAAACGGCTCCCCTGGCGCTGCGCCCAACTTTTCCCGTCCTCAGGCTGTCACGGTTTTTGCAATTACCTGGCAAAAATCGCGCCAACGGCTGGATAGGGGAGAGGGGCAAAAAGAAGCCCGCCGTTGTCACGATTTATGCAGTTTGAAAGCACAGCAAAAACCGCGCCAGCCTTCCGGGCGGTGAAATGTTTTCCCAAATAGGGTTTAAAATAAAAAAGACCCCCAAATTAAATTGAGGTCACTAGATTTTTATGTATTTACTTCCACTATTCTATTCAGTATTCTGATAAGCTCATTGCTTTCTAAGGCACCACAAAATTTTAATAGCTTATCTTCTGATACTCTATGAATTTTATGAGTTTTAACGTAAGAGGGGCTATTAAGTCCGGCTTTTCTCCAGTCAAAGATTGGTTCTTTGAATTGGTCGAAGTAAGTGGGAGGAGTTTTGGGACTTGTTCGAGTTATTTCAGCAATTGTATATAGACTCAGTCCTTCTTCAACATTAACCACTAAAACTGGTCTAGTTTTATACTGGCTAGGATTATCGTCGTAAAAAACCCTTACCGAATATATGTCTCCAATGTATGCCATAAAACTTAATTGTCACCATCGTCTTCATACCAGTCTTTGTGACTCTTATCTTTAGGATTAAGTCGAATCATCCCTTTTGGTCCACTAAGTACCGGAGTTTTGGAACTTATTTTATTTAAAGCAACTTTGAGGTCAAGTGGCTTTTGTTTAGCGGTAGCTTGCATATTATCCTCCTCCTTGCTACTCTTATTCTCATCCTTGTCCATATTATACCACCTCCAACCAGTAGGTTCAATATATAGTATTCACTGTCGTGCAAGAAATAACTCGTTTTGGTAAAATATGTTATAATAAACTTTTCCTGTCCTTCGGCTGTCACGGTTTTTTGCAATTCTAAGAGAAATCGTACCCTTGCAAACCTCAATTTTGCAGTTTATGCACTCTAATTCGGAAACGGTTATAAAAACCCAGTTAGAGAAACCCCTTGTCATAAAACTTCTGATGTGTTAAAATTTACGTGAGTAAAAACATAACGGTACACAGACGTATCAGCTGCAAGGGCGCTTTCCAAAAGTCATTCTTTTGGATAAGCGTTTTTTTGTTTGGGATTGGTGACAACAGTGCGGTATCAGGGAGCGTTGACGCTCTGGCGGTAAAGAAATTACCCTTTACCACTGGGGCGTTTTGTTTTTTTGGCCCTGGCTCGGCCTTTTTCCGCGATGCTCTGGTGTACCGTATAGAACCGGAACTCTATTATTACGTGGAAAGGAGGCAGGAACGCTATGAACAAAGGGGAGATGGGCAGTGGTCTCGGCTGAGGTTCTGTGGCTGGAGAAGGATTTCAAAGAATGATGAAAGGGTGATAATTATGAGCAGTTCCAACAATATCACAAATTACGAATCATCCCAGCTCAGCCGGCACATTGACTGGAAAGGCGCTTCAAACGTGGGTTATCTCCTCTCGTTCATTCCTGTACTCGTAGGTTACTATTTACTGCGAAAATATCACCCGGAATACGCCCGCCCCTTCAGGCTGCCCGAATGGTTTAAATATGTGGCCCTGTTGATGGCCGTGATTCTGGGGGTAATATGGATTTGGGGCGGTCCCCTTTGGAGTTGGAAATATTACGGGTTAGGCTGGTTGATTATGTTGTCCTATATTCCGTTTTACCTATACCGGACCAGATTTGAGGACGGCCTTGTTGAAGCTGCCATTAACGATGCTGCCGCCAAGGTGGCACAGGAATCTACGGTAACTCAGGCATCTTAGCCCAATATTTGTTCAAGTTGCACCTTTTATTTTGTTCAAGATCACGCATGAATTTGTAGAAAAGGATGGTGACTGAGATGGGTACCAATAAAGATACAAGCATGACAGGACTTTACCTCGATATGAAGGATGTCCTGGAGTCCGTGAAAGACGGTATTATCGTCATTGACCGCAGTGGTAAAGTGCTTGTGGTTAACTCTGCCTGTGCATTAATAACCGGGCTTTCGGCCGGTGAACTAACAGGAAGGAACATTGACCAACTAAAAGCGCTGGGCTGCCTGCCCAGCACCGGCATTTCTGAAGTCCTGGTCAATAAGGAAGCCGTTCATCTCATCGAAAACATCAAAGGCCGGGATTTCCTGGTTATGGCAAACCCGATATTCAGTAAAGACGGAGAATTGAATAAAGTTGTCGTAATATTAACCGACATTTTTTATCTTAATGAACTGGCTTCAAGCCTTCAGGCCACCCAGAAACCGAAAGACCTTGGCAACCGTGACCGGAGAATTACGAGAGAGGTCCTGGTTAATGAAGGTGTGGTGGCCAGGAGCACGGCAATGAAAAGAGTGCTTTTACTGGCTCAAAAAGTATCCCAGGTAGATTCCAATGTCTTGGTAACGGGAGAAACCGGGGTCGGTAAAGAAGTGGTGGCCCGTTTAATTTGTAAATGCAGTAACCGCAAGGACGGGCCATTTATCAGGCTGAACTGCGGCGCGATTCCCGAAACACTTCTGGAATCCGAATTATTTGGATACGAGCCGGGAGCATTCACCGGGGCTAAGAAAGACGGCAAGCCCGGCCTTGTGGAATTAGCCGACGGAGGTGTGCTGTTCCTGGATGAGATAGCCGATCTACCTGTAAATCTACAGGTCAAACTGTTAAGAGTCCTTCAGGAACGGGAAGTTTTGCGGGTTGGCGGCACGAGAAACAAAAAAGTGGATTTCAGGTTAATAGCGGCAACTAACAGAAATTTGGGAGAGATGGTGAGGAATCATGAGTTCAGGGAAGACCTCTTTTACCGTTTAAATGTGATATCGATTGATATACCGCCCCTCAGGCAGAGAAAAGAGGATATCATACCCCTGATTTCGTCCTTCCTCAATAAATTTAATAATAAGTACGGGTTCTCCAAAAAAATTTCCCTCGACGTTATTCAGAGCTTCCAGAAATACGAGTGGCCCGGGAATATCCGGGAACTTGAAAATGTGATTGAACGGCTTGTAGTGATAAGTGATAGTAATGTCATTATAGGTGGTAACCTAATGGAAAACTCCCGTATAGGATTTGCGGGTGATAGCGGGCCCAAGGCGATTAGCGACATTGTCCAGGAAACAGAAAAACAGCTAATCAGCCATGTTTGCCAGCACTGCAAAACTACCCGGCAGATGGCGGATGCTCTGGGAATTAGCCAATCGACAGTGGTTAAGAAAATGAAAAAGTATGGAATTACACGGTCTTAGATATGGCAATAATCCCCAAACATTATCAAGACATGCACGAAGCTGCCCCGGAGAAATTGTATACAATGTTTTTAAAAAAAGCCTCTTGCCTAATTTAAAGTTTTATGCTAACATTTATCTGTAATTAAATAACCGATACATTGATGTATCTAATTGGCAATGACGCTTTTTGGAAGAAATGTTCTTCTGTAAAGGCGTTTTTTATTTTATTGTTTTCATACCCGAAGTTCGCTGTAGGATTTTGAGGGTTGAGCAAAGATGCTCTCTATTGGGAATTGGCGCCGATTCCCGGAAGAGAGCCTTTTTGTTTGAAAAATAAATATTTTTTTTTTAGTAGAGGTGACGCCGAATGAAAACTGTGAAATTAGCTCTTGCGCTAACACTATTATTGGTTCTTGCTTTACCCGGTATGGCCTGGGCTGCTGATGCGCCGAAAATCGATACCGGCGACACGACCTTTGTTATGATTGCCAGCGCACTGGTTATGCTAATGACCCCCGGTTTAGCCCTATTCTACGGGGGTATGGTCCGTAGGAAGAACGTTTTAAGCACCTTTATGCAAAGTTTTATTCTTATCGCAATTATATCAGTTCAGTGGGTACTTATTGGTTATACGCTCGCCTTCGGACCAGATAAAGGTCATTTAATCGGAAGTTTAAGCTGGTTAGGTTTCAATGGTGTTGGTATGACCCCCAACGCCGACTACGCGGCAACTGTTCCGCACCAGATATTCGCTATGTTCCAGTTAATGTTTGCCATTATTACTCCGGCTCTAATAACCGGTTCTATTGCAGAACGGATGAGATTCCCCGCCTTCTTGGCATTCATGGTGTTGTGGGCCACGTTTATATATGACCCCCTGGCTCACTGGGTATGGGGCGTTAACGGCTGGATCCGTAATTTAGGTGCTTTAGACTTTGCAGGCGGGACAGTAGTCCATATTAGTTCCGGGGTGTCAGGTCTGGTGGCTGCCATAGTGTTAGGCAAGAGAAAGGGTTACGGAAAAGACCCTTTACTGCCTCACCAACTGCCGATGACAGTACTGGGTGCCGGGCTGCTCTGGTTTGGCTGGTTCGGCTTCAATGCCGGCAGCGCCCTGGCAGCTAACGGACTCGCAACCAACGCTTTTGTTGTTACCAATACCTCCGCAGCAGCGGCCGCCCTTTCCTGGCTGACAGCAGAATGGCTGCACCATGGCAAACCTACTGTGTTAGGCGCCGCCAGCGGCGCAGTAGCCGGGTTGGTTGCTATTACTCCGGCCTCCGGTTATGTAACTCCGATGTCCGCTTTGGCTATCGGCCTCGTCGGTGGAGTTGTCTGCTACCTGGGCGTAAGTGTGTTAAAATCCAAATTTGGTTATGATGATGCCCTTGATGCCTTCGGATGTCATGGGATTGGGGGAACATGGGGAGCTATTGCCACCGGCTTGTTTGCTACCAAAGCAATAAACCCTGCCGGGGCAGACGGTCTGTTCTACGGCAACCCCGGTTTGATGAAAGCCCAGTTGATAAGTATTGTGGCAACCTATGCCTTAGCAATTGTCGGTACCTTTGTAATTCTTAAAGTTGTGAACGCCTTTACCCCAATTCGTGCTACTGCCGATGAAGAAATGACCGGTCTTGATTTGACGATGCATGGTGAAGAGGCTTATAGGGACCTGGTAATGTCCGCATCGCATTCCAAGTCAGGATACCGGGAAAAGGTGGCTGAAACACCGTCCGTCTCTGTTAATGCCCCTTGATAAGTAAAGTGGTTGATATGTTTCACAATAAACTGGTACTATTTGAAAGGGGGATAATTTATGAAAAAAATTGAAGCGGTTATCCGGCCGTCCAAGTTGGATGAAATTAAAGATGCTTTGGGAATATTCGGGATACATGGAATGACAGTAACAGAGGTAATCGGCTGCGGCCTCCAGAAAGGCAAAAAAGAAGTCTACCGGGGCACAGAATATACTATTGATTTGCTGCCAAAGGTTAAAATCGAGATTGTGGTCAGGGACAAATGGGTAGATGAGGTTATCCGGATTATCATTAATACTGCCAGAACCGGCGAAATTGGCGATGGTAAAATATTTATCTATCCAATCGAAAACGCCGTCAGAATCAGAACCGGTGAAGGCGGGGAAGAAGCAATTTAGGTTGGCATTTATATGACAACAAGATATATAATACTACGATGTATTAGCAGCAAAGACGCATTGGGGCCTTTCTCAAGACCCTGCATGCGTCCTTTTTTATTAGCTGGTTGAGCAGTGACGCTCTTTTGGTGGGAAATCGGCGTCTCCCACCGGAGGGCGTCTTCTGCTTATCCATAGATTATTAAACGAGGGAGGCGAGGTAAATGAACTTTCCAAGGGCTGCGGTATTAGCCGTGCTTACTGCTATTAATTCTACAATCGTTGCCTTGGGGCTGTGGTACACGTCCGCTACAATTAACGGGCAAACCAAGATACCGATATTCGGGGTGGAGATTCCTGCCTTCCTGCTAGGGTTCATGGTCGTGTACATAGGGGTCAGGTCCTATATCAAACTTTTCCGTTTATTCAAAAAGCTAAATAACCGGGAACTCAAGTTTTCATGGCAAAATTTTCGAGGAGGGATATTAAGATGACAAGAAAAAGGACAAAAGTGCTAATCTTAAGTTTATTGGTAATAATGGGTTTGATGGCCATCTTTACCACAGCCGCATGGGCAGGTGACCCAACGGGTGCCAACAGTGTCGGGATTAACAGTGTGACAGCAGCCAAGGCCGGGGCGCCCACCCTGGAGGAAGTAGCGACAGATTTGGGCAAAACTAAAATAGGTCTGAATTTCGTCTGGGTAATTCTTTGTGGCTGCTTAATCTTCTTCTTCCAGGCCGGATTCGCTCTGGTGGAGACCGGTTTCACCCAGGCAAAAAATGCCATGCATACAATGGCGATGAACCTAATGGTGTTTCTGGTAGGGACCATCGGCTTCTTTGTGGCGGGTTTCGCCTTCATGTTCGGCGGGGTTGGCTCTGTAGCCTCACTGGGCGGGACTGCACCACTTAACGGGTTACTGACAATTGGCGGTTGGAACCTCCTGGGTTTAAAGGGTTTCTTCCTGACCAGCGGCGGTTCCTATGATGCCGGGGTATTTGCACTGTTCTTCTTCCAAATGGTCTTTATGGATACCACTGTTACAATTCCCACAGGCTCGATGGCAGAGCGGGTCAAGTTTTCTGCGGTGGTTATAGCTTCTTTCTTTATTGCCATTGTGGCGTACCCGTTTTTTGGCAACTGGGTTTGGGGCGGCGGTTGGCTGGCTCAGCTCGGCGGGAAGCTTGGCCTTGGCCACGGGGTTGTAGATTTCGCCGGTTCCGGTGTAGTACACGCCATGGGGGGGGCGCTGGCCCTGGCAGGCGCCATAGCCCTTGGTCCCCGTATTGGAAAGTTCAAGAAAGACGGTACTCCTGTGGCAATTCCCGGTCATGACATACCCATTGCCATTCTTGGAACTATCATCCTCTTCTTTGGCTGGTTCGTGTTTAATGCCGGGAGTACCCTTAACGGGAGCGACCTGAGGCTTGCGGTGGTGGCTACCAATACTATGGTTGCTGGGGCCTTCGGCGGGTTTACCTCTATGATTTACATGTGGGCCCGGTATGGCAAGCCTGACCCATCGATGATGTGCAACGGTGCTCTGGCCGGGCTGGTCGCAATTACGGCTCCCTGCGCCTTTGTTACCGGATTGTCTTCAGCGATTATCGGTGTTGTTGCCGGTATCCTGGTATGTGCGGCCGTTTATGTTATTGAACACAAATTAAAGATTGACGATCCTGTCGGTGCGGTGGCCGTACACTTTGTTAACGGCAGTTGGGGACTCATTGCAGTAGGCCTGTTTGCTGACGGGACTTATGGTGAAGGTCTGAATGGCGTAGCCGGCGGCGTTACAGGGCTGTTTTACGGCGGGGGCTTAACTCAGCTTTATGCACAGCTTATCGCTGTGGGAGTTATCCTGCTGTGGGGAGCCGGAGTAGGATATGTCTTCTACAAGGTTCTTGACCTGACTGTGGGTCTTAGAGTATCGGCTCAGGATGAAATTAACGGTTTAGATATTCCTGAAATGGGTGTCAAGGCATACCCGGATTTTGTTCTCACAGCGTCCCATACACTGGCTGCTGCCAAGGCCGGCGCTGTGGCGATAACTCCTGCCGTTCAAATGGAACCTAAAGGGGTTTAGGAGGGGAGAATAGATGAAAAAAATTGAGGCAATTATTAGACCATCTAAACTTGATGAACTGAAAGAAGCTCTTGGCAGGTTTAATGTCCACGGGATGACTGTTACTGAAGTTGTCGGCTGCGGGCTGCAAAAAGGCAAGAAGGAAATCTACAGGGGCACCGAATACACTATTGATTTGCTGAACAAGGTAAAAATCGAAATAGTTGTCAAAGACGGCTGGGTTGAGGACCTGATTAAACTTATTTCCGAAACCGCAAAAACAGGTGAAATTGGTGACGGCAAGATCTTTGTGCAGGCAGTGGAAAACGCCGTCCGTATCAGAACCGGTGAATCAGGGGAAGCGGTACTTTAACCAACATATCCTACAGAACACACATACCAAAAATGCGGATAGCCAAAACCCTTTGGTTATATTAAACAAGGCCTGACCGGGCCTTGTTTTTATTACACCAAAAAATTTTCGGTTGACCGCCGCTAATTTTTTGACATATAATACGGTTATGGAAAGTAAATAAATTGCCTCAAGTGTAATTGGCGATGCGGCCAGTTAATTATGATGTTTTAATTGTTCGACGGTTGAACACGGCCTGGCCCTCCAAAGACAATATATGTTACCGTGATGCGCATAATAAAAGGGGATGATTAGGGAGGTTACAGGTGAAAAAGATAGAAGCTGTTATCAGACCTGCCAAACTTGACGAAGTCAAAGAGGCTCTGAACTTAATCGGGATTCGCGGAATGACGGTGTCTCAGGTTGTCGGCTGCGGAACCCAAAAAGGGCATACCACTGTTTATCGCGGACAAGAATATACAGTTAATTTGCTTGATAAGATAAAAATAGAAATTGTCGTTGAAGACAAATTTGTGGATCAGGTTGTAAACAGGATTTACCAGGCTGCCCAAACCGGGGAAATAGGCGACGGGAAGATTTTTGTATATTCTGTTGAAAAGGCAGTGCGCATTAGAACAGGGGAGACTGGCGAGGATGCCATTTAACCCTAAGTTAATATAACGATGTAGTTTTGCAGGCAAAGATGCCAACCGTTAAAGGGTGAGTTATACCCTTTTAGGTAGGCATCTTTTTTTGTTTTTACTTCTTTAGTAATTTAGTCAAAGGAAGGGGAGACGCCGCCCATGATATTTCGCGACGGATAAAAGCCGTGATTCAATTAAAGTGTAGTTAAAATGTAAAAATGTTTCCCCCTCAAGGGGGAGGGAGGGTTAAATCGATGGAGATTAGTATTACTCAATTGGCCCAGGGTATAAATACGGTCTGGGTGTTACTGTGTGCGGCCCTTGTATTTTTTATGGAGGGCGGCTTTGCGGCCTTGGAGGCAGGCTTCATCAGGAGTAAAAACTCACTGAATATTATCATGAAGGTGTTTGCCGACTGTACCATCGGAATGCTCGGTTATTGGGCAATTGGTTTTGGAATAATGTACGGGTTAGACAAAGCGGGGCTCTTTGGAACCAGCGGGGCTTTTTTGACGGGCGGGTTCGGACATCTCCACCTGCAAATTCCCATTTACGCCTATTGGATTTTTCAGGCCGCTTTTGCTATCGCGGTAGCTACTATTGTATCAGGTGCGGTGGCAGAAAGAATGAAATTTGGCCCTTATATGGTGTTCAGCCTTCTGGCCACAGCAGTTATTTACCCTGTTGCGGGGCACTGGGTTTGGAATCCCTCCGGTTGGTTGGCCCAAATGGGTATGATTGATTTTGCCGGTTCAGCTGCCGTACACTCGGTTGGCGGGTGGGCTTCTCTGGCGGCAGTACTGGTGCTGGGTCCCAGAAAAGGCAAATATAATAAAGACGGTAGTTTAAATGTACTGCCGGCCCACAACCTCCCACTGGCTGCATTAGGGGCCTTTATGCTCTGGTTTGGCTGGTTTGGGTTTAACCCGGGCAGTTCGCTGTCAGGACTGGACCTCAATATTGCCCGGATAGCCGTCACCACTAATTTAGCCGCTGCTGCCGGCGGTACAGTCAGCGCCCTTTATACTATGTGGAAATACGGTAAACCGGATGCCAGTATGATAATTAACGGTTCCCTGGCCGGCCTCGTGGCTATTACCGCCGGAACGGCATATGTCACTCCAGCCAGTGCGGTAGTAATAGGTGGTATTGCCGGTGTTCTGGTGGTGCTGGCCGTACAGTTTTTCGACCTGATTAAGGCAGATGACCCGGTCGGCGCCATTGCCGTCCACGGAGTGTGCGGCACTTTTGGTGCGTTAGCGGTGGGGATATTTGCCGAAAAAGGCGGTTTAATTTACAGTGGCAGCTTTAAACTACTGGGAATTCAGGCCCTTGGTGTAACGGCTGTTTCGGTATGGGCTTTTGGTGCTACCGCAGCGGTGTTTTATATACTTAAGAAAACCGTGGGGATTAGAGTCACCCAGGAAGATGAATTAGACGGGATGGATTTGTGCGAACACGGAATCGCGGCATACACCGGTATCGAGGCGTCTCATGTCCGTCCATTCAGCCAATTATCAGAAGGGTTAGCGAAACTGTCTGTTGAAAATGAAAAAGCCCGGATCGGTTAGTTACAAAAAAATGTCTAAAGGAACAAATTTGTTGTTGCAATTGGGTAGGTTTTTGCTATAATTATTTACATAGAACTATATATCAGGTGATACAACGAAGTGTCACAACTAAGGCGAGGAAGCCCTCCGGATTTATTGAGCATTGCTCTTGAATTCGAGGGCTTTTTGTATTTTTCAGGGAAGGGGGGCCAGAGCCATGGGAGAAATCAGGGTAGTTATAGCTGACTCGGATGTGCAAACGCGAAGGAGCCTGAAAGCAATATTGAGCAAGGCCGGCCATGTAATTGTCGGAGAAGCCGATGATGGTTTGGCGGCCCTGAAACTGGTACGAACCAGGCAGCCGGACCTTGTCATTCTGGATGCCAAGATGGCCGTTATGGATGGCGCGGAGTTCGCCTACATAATTGAAGATGATGGGCTTGCGCCGGTAATTTTGATGGTACCCGGTGACCAGTTCGGGACTTATGAACCAAACGACGAAAAACAGTCTTTCGCTTATGTCATTAAGCCCGTTACGGAAAACTGCCTTCTTCCTATAGTCGATGTGGTGATAAAGAACTATAAACGAATCAGGAACCTTGAGCAGGAAGTCGCCAAACTAAGGGAAACTATAGAAACCCGAAAACTTGTCGAAAAAGCGAAGGGAATTCTCATGGACACCTACAAGCTTCCTGAGGCGGAAGCCTTTAAACGGATCCAGAAACAGAGCATGAACAAGCGTGTTTCCATGAAATCTGTAGCCAAGGCCATCATTTTGTCCTATGAAATAAACCTGTAAGCATCAAACCGAATACTTTAATGGGATACAATGGCGTACCCGATGAGAGGCAATGGCGCCCCGAAATTAAGGTATTACCTTTTCTTTGGGGTGTTTAATTATTATATTTAAAGGTTAAGAAGGGAAGTGGTATTTCACGGGGGCAGTAACTTACGGTAAAAACTATAATTGGTTTAAACTTATATGAAAGGTGTGTGTTTAATGGACAAGAAACAAGTGCTTGAAAAAGCAAAAGAAAGTAATGTTAAATTTGTGCGTTTACAGTTTACTGACATCTATGGTGTGCTTAAGAACGTTGCTATCACAGTCGAACAGTTGGATAAAGCCCTTGACGGTGAATTGATGTTTGACGGTTCTTCTATCGAAGGCTTTACCCGGATTGAGGAATCAGATATGTACTTGAGGCCCGACCCGGATACCTTCCTGGTGTTCCCATGGAGACCCAAAGACGGCGCAGTTGCCAGACTAATCTGTGATGTTTACAAACCGGACGGCTCCCCCTTCGAAGGAGACCCCAGGGTTATTTTAAAGAAGACTTTAAAAGAAGCGGCTGACATGGGATACACCATGTTTGTCGGACCGGAGGCCGAATTCTTCCTGTTCCTGGTAGACGAACAAGGTCGTCCTACCACTATTACCCATGATACAGCAGGTTACTTTGACATGACACCGGTAGACCTTGGCGAAAATGCCCGCCGTGACATGGTCCTCAACCTAGAGCAAATGGGCTTTGAAATCGAGGCTTCCCATCATGAAGTTGCTGAAGGCCAGCATGAAATTGACTTTAAATATTCCGATGCCCTTGATGTAGCTGATAAAGTAATGACCTTTAAGCTTGTTGTCCGTACTATTGCCCAGCGCCACGGCCTCCACGCCACCTTCATGCCGAAGCCGATCTTTGGCATTAACGGCTCCGGTATGCATATGAACCAGTCCCTTTTCAAGAACGGCCAGAACGCCTTCTTCGACCCCAACGGTCCCAAGCAATTAAGTGAAGATGCTTATTATTACATCGGTGGTTTGTTGAAGCATGCCCGGTCTTTTGCGGCTATTACTAACCCGACCGTTAACTCTTACAAGAGATTAGTGCCTGGTTATGAGGCTCCGGTTTACCTGGCCTGGTCAGCCGCCAACAGAAGCGCCCTGGTCAGGATTCCTGCCAAGCGGGGTGCCAGCACTCGTGTAGAACTTCGCAACCCGGATCCTGCCTGCAACCCGTATCTCGCCATTGCAGTGGCGCTGGCTGCCGGTCTTGACGGTATCAAGAACAAGATTAAGCCGCCTGTTGATACCACTGCCAATATTTATCACATGGATGCCGCCCAAAGGGCCGCCGCTGGAATTCCCAACCTGCCGGCCAGCCTCCTGGAAGCAATCAGTGAAATGAAAGAAAACGAAGTCGTTAAGAAAACCCTCGGTGAGCATATATTCAACAAGTTTATCGAAGGCAAAATGCAGGAATGGGATGAGTACAGAACCAAAGTGTCTGAGTGGGAAATCAAGAAGTACCTCACTACCTATTAATCCCTGCCGGAAATCATAAATTCATTGTTGATGCTGGAACCCCAGTTTCAGTATCTTCCTCCCATATTTTTCTGAAAGCGGAGTGGTTGCTGCCACTCCGCTTTCACTTTCGAGCAAAAATTTTCCTATTGACGGGAAAGTTTGCTAGTTTTATAATTGTACATAGATGGCAAATATGCATTAAATGCAAGATTACATAACATGCAACAAAATGGGGGTGTTGATTTGGCGGAAGTTACGATGCGGGAGAGGAAGAAGGAGGCCACAAAATCCAACATATTAAAAACGACTATTGACCTGATAAACGAATACGGTTTTTCCGGTACAACCATGCAGCTTATAGCCGAAAAAGCGGATGTGGCTCTGAGGACCCTTTACAACTATTTTCCCTCCAAAGAGTCTATTGTTGCTACATATATGCGAGATGTGGTAGATCAGGAAAGGGAAGAAAACTGGGCTCTGCTTCTTGAATTAGATACGACTTACGAACGTTTAATTTTATTTTGCCGGAAGACATCGGAATGGTCGACGGTCAATCCGATTTTGACAGAAATTTATGCGGCTGACCCGCGCAACTACTATTACGCCAACAGGGACGATGTTCCCCGGAGCGGCATTGATGAGGTAGTCGCAAAAATAATGGAAATGGGCCAGCGCATGGGGGATGTCACCGGGTCAGTGCCTGTTGAGGTCCTTGTCAGACAGTTTATGGGGGTTTTCTATTTAAGCCTGCTTACCTGGTTGGGTGACCCCACCCAGGACCTTTTCGATATTTTCAAAAACGGCATTGATATTTTATGCAGAGGCATAAACGCAAACATCGCTGAACCGGAAGCCGTTTTTTTGGGCATGTTTTGTTAGAATGAAAAGAAGCACCGATTTTATGGTCTTTGGCTGGGGAGGGGCATTTGATGAAGGTAACAGAACTAGCCATTAAACGTCCTGCTGCGATGTCGATGGTTATCATGTTTTTTATTGTTTTGGGATTATTTGGGTATACCAAAATTGGTTCCGACCTTTTTCCCAAGACCAACACACCTATTATTACTATTGTTACCCAATACCCGGGCGCGGGGCCGGACGAAATGGAAAACCAGGTGGTTGACGAAATGGAGGAAGCCGTTTCTTCTCTAAGCGGCCTTAAAGATACCCGGTCTTGGATGTATGAGGGTTTGGCCTTTACCGTTCTTGAGTTCAGTATGAGCACTAACGCTGACATGGCTGCCATGGACACACAGAAGGCCGTAGACAAGGTAATGATGAAATTGCCTAAAGATATAGAAAAACCGGTCGTCCAAAAGATAGACATGAATGCGGAGCCTATCCTGACCATCGCGATTTCAGGACAGCGGCCCCTCAGTGAGATATACGATATTGCCAAAGACACAATCAAAGCACGCCTGGATACCATCCCCGGTGTAGCGGGCATCAATATAGTAGGCGGTATAAAACGCCAGGTCAGGGTAGAAATAGATAGGGCTAAAATGGAGTCTTACGGTTTATCGGCCAACCAGATAATTCAGTTATTAAAGGCTGAGAACCTAAACATTCCAAGCGGAAACATCAAAAGTGACCGGATCCAGTATGATGTAAGGCTTGTAGGTAAATTTAAGACCCTGTCGGACATAGAGGAACTGCCTGTCCCCCTGCCTACAGGGGCCACTGTTCCATTGCGGCAGTTGGCCAAAGTCGAGGATACTTTTGCCGAAGTAGACCAGTTCAGCCGCCTTAATAAGCAGGATGCCGTAAGCCTGGTTATTCAGAAACAGAGTGATGCCAGCATCGTCGACACCGTAAAAGGGGTGCGCCAGGAACTGGATAATGTTCAGCGGGTTCTGCCCAAGGACATTAAGGTTGTTGTTTCAGATGATGGTTCGACATTTGTCAAAAACTCTTTGACCGATACTCAGCGCACCCTGGTTGAGGGCATATTCATGACAGGTCTGGTACTGCTGTTTTTCTTACGTGAATGGCGCTCTTTGTTCATAGTTATGCTGGCCATTCCAACGTCAATAATTGCCACCTTTATGATGATGTATTTCTTTGGGTACACCTTTAATATGCTTTCCTTGATGGGTCTTTCCCTCTGTGTCGGTATCCTGGTGGACGACTCCATAGTTGTACTGGAAAATATTCACCGGCACATGAAGATGGGCAAAAACCCGATTCGGGCTGCTATTGACGGCCGGCAGGAAATCGGCATGGCCGCAGTGGCTATAACCTTGTCTGACGTAGTGGTTTTTGGTCCAATGGCCTTCATGCAGGGAATAGTTGGTCAGTTCTTTCGCCAATTCGGGCTTACTGTGGTTGCTGCCACCCTGTTCTCGCTTTTTATCTCTTTCACACTGACCCCCATGATGGCGGCCAGGTTTTACAAGAATACCCCCGGTGAAGCACAACATGACAGGCCAAAGAACAGGTATTGGGAGTGGATTGGCGGAAAAACAGGCAGTATCGGCGACCTAATAGTTGTAGTTTATAAACAAGTCCTGGTCTGGGCATTGAACCATAGAATTAAGATATTGGCTGTCATATTGGGGGGGGTTGTGGCTGCTTTGTCACTAATCCCGGCCATTGGGTTTGAATTCATGACCCAACCTGACCAGGGGAAATTTAAAGTTAAAATTGAAATGCCTCCCGGTTCGACCTTGAATGTTACAGACAAAGTGGTTCGGAACCTGGAAAACCGAATTCAGGGAATACCTGAAGTATCTCACATCGTGGCCATTGTAGGCAGCCAGTCGGGAAACCTGTACGCCGTTAATTCACCGGACTTGGCCAAGATTGATGTTGTTCTAAAACCGAAAAACGAGCGGGATAAAACTGTCTGGGATGTGGCTGACATTGTCCGTCAATGGGTGAAGGATTACCCGGGGGTAAAGCTGAAAATTCTGGAGGCCCAGATGGCCGGTCTGAATAATTTTGAAGCCCCTGTGATGATAGAAGTCCGCGGTAATGATATGAATACTTTGATTGACCTGGCGAAGAAAATCAGCAAAATAGTCAGGAACACCCCTGGTACCACCGATATAGATATGTCCTGGAAAGAGGACGCCAAACCGGAGTACCAGGTTGTGGTAGACAGGGTTAAAGCCTCCGGGTTGGGTCTGACGGCCGGTGAAATAGCCCAGGCTTTAAGAGCTGCAATGGCCGGTGGCGAGGCATCCAAAATTAAAATCAACAATAAAGACATCGATATTTGGGTCCAGTTAAGTGACGTAAACAGAAGGAGTCTCGAAGATATAGGAAATATTACGGTATCCAACCGTTTCGGCCAGACCTTCCTAATCAAACAGGTTGCTGTAATCGTTCCGGCGAAAGGCCCGACGGAAATCAGGCACAAAAACCGGGAGCGCATGATTTCGGTTGTGGCCAACTATAAAGATGTGTCCCTCTCCGCCCTTATCAAGTCTTTTGATGCCGGGATTGCCGGACTGAATATACCCAACGGGTACGAGACCGGTTATGACGGCTTAATCAAACAAATGAATGAGTCCAATGCTGACCTGGGTAAGGTGTTGGTGCTGTCTCTGATTCTGGTTTACATGATTCTTGTTATTCTCTATGAATCGTTCCTGACTCCCTTCATCAGAATGCTTTCCCTCCCGGTAGGAATTATCGGTGCTATGGTAGCCCTCTTTGTCACCGGAAATACCTTAAATGTCATATCAATCATCGGCATAATTATGCTTGACGGTTTGGCTGCCAAGAACGGGACCCTGCTTATTGACTATACCAATACCCTGATGAGTAAGGGGATGAGCCTGCGGGACGCTTTGCTGGAAGCGGGGACTAAGAGGCTGCGCCCGATATTTATGACCTCAACTACGATGATTTTCGGAATGCTTCCGACAGCTCTGGCCTTAGCGGACGGTGCAGAAATAAGAAAAGGTATGGGTATTGTTCTGGTAGGGGGTTTGTTAACATCCACGTTACTCACCCCCATCTTGATCCCTGTAGCCTACACCCTTCTTGACGACTTGAGGCAGTGGTTGAACAGGAGATTAAAGGGCAAAAAGAGCAGTGGCCGATTGCCGGTGGCCGGTGACCAGTGATGAGTGATGAGTGATGAGTGTGACCAGTGACCAGTGACGAGTTGCCAGTAGAAAAGGGGGCACTGTTGTCGAAAAACGTCAGAAACTTCTATTCGGATATCTACATTTTTTGCGGGAATTCCAAGGGGATTTTTGTTAGAATATCCATGGTTCGAAAATTTTTTGCCGGGGTTATATATGGAACAAACAAGAAAGAATCCCCTTATGGAAATAGATTTACCCTGTCTTATGTGGTGTTTCTGCCTTCCGGTTTTCACTTTTGTTATTGCTATTGTATTAGCCGTTGTTTTTGCCGACACCCGGATAGGCGGCAGCCTTACCAACGAAAGCTTAAGGCGGTTTTTGGATTACTATGACAGGCACCAGGTGACTGAATTTATTGTAATTCTACTTAACAATTACATTGCTGTATTATTGCTGGTATACTTTACCCCGATAGCCCTGGGTTTAAAGGACGGCTGGGGCAAATGGCGGAACAAAAAAGCGGGTATATCAGTATTTGAAAAAATCTTGTTATATTTGTTCCCCGGGCTCTTTTTAATGCGCCAGGCCATTAATATAGCTATAATTATCAAAGACCTGTCAGGCATTATTAACAAAAACATAGTTATTACTCTGGCGGGTATCATTCTGCCCCACGGACTCCCGGAGCTTTTAGCCTTTAGCCTGGCCGGCGCCATTGGCATGGGAGTTACCCGGAAACTGCTGTTTACCCCTGTTTCCGGAAGGCTTGTGGGCGGTAAAGCCCTGGGGATATTGCTGATTTTTATTGCGTCTTGCGCATTCCTGGAAGTCTATCTGACCCCAAGGGTTTTTGCCGCAATCATGGTTGCGACAGGAGTCAGTTAGAATACGCAACAAAAAAATCCCGGTCAAACGGGATTTTTATTATGCCCGCAGGATGGCTGGGCACGAGGGGACCGACGGACTAACGGAACTACAAAGGGACATCTATAATTATATAAAAGATTCCGGCCCGGTAACCCGCGAACAGATTGGCAGGAGATTCAACCTACCTCAATGGCAGTTGGAGAAGAACTTTGCCACCTTGCGGCACTGTGAGCTCGTACGCGGGTACAGGGAAAACGGGGAGGTATATATTACCCTCTGGGAAAAAGGCGACCCCGGTGAACTCGAGATGTGAAAAAGGAAGGTGCAGGTATATTCCTCCGAGCGAGCAACAACGCCGTTCGGCCAATCACTCCTGGTGGAGTGATTGGCCGACGACGTCAGACTCGCTCTGCGGAACACACCTGCACCTTCTTTTTTTTGGAAGACGGGAAAGATAACGGTTTTTATTGCCGGAAGGTGATGGTTACCTCTTTTGGTAAAGCCATGCCTGAGCCTGCTTCCAGGCACTTCAGTATTCCTACCGGTACGGGGCATGTGATGTGCGGAAGGGCAGCGTTGCTGGCGTCAAGGATTTGGGACTCTCCTTTTTTGAACAGTTCTCTCATAACATCGACTTCCCCCAGTTCCTTAACAACTTTGGCCAGTTTGGTTACGTGGGGGCATGTACTTTCTATAAAGACGCCTGCCTTGTACTTGGGTTTATTGTCTGCCTGGACAACTGTTTTAAAACCACAGATTCCGGAATCAATCTCCACTTCTACCATTATTTCACCTCCATAAAATATAGGGGGTAGGGGTATACTACAATAATACCTTTTGGAAAACAGGTTGTCAATACAAAAATACTCAGATATAGTGCGGATGTACAATATCTGGTTGACGGGGAATTTTCGAAATGATAAAATAGAATTATACGGGGTAGGGGTATAAGCCCGTGTGGTTTCCCCGTAATTACCGGTGTTACAGGAGTGATTTTAATGTCCATAGCCAAACTGGATGTTCAACTATGTGAAAAGTGTGCGGTATGTAATGCTATGCTGGCATGCCCTATAGATGCCATAACCCATGACTGGGCCAAAGACCTGGTTCACAACGGTCCGGTGGAAATTGATGCTAAGAGGTGTCTTGGCTGCGGTAAGTGCGAACGGGTTTGCCGTGGCAAGGCAATCAAAATGGATTAAATTTTTTTTTGGGTATTAATTAAATCAGGGTTTTTGTCGATATATAAATTATAAGAAGTGAAATGGCACCCCGGAGGTGGAATATATGTCGACAAAAGCCTGTATCATCTGTGGTTATTATTCTTCCCGGCCCTTTTGCCCGTCCTGTGAAGAAAGGGCAATTAAGTATTTTGACAAGATATGCCTGTTTATAAAGGAAAGCCCCAAACCAACCGTCCTCGAAGTGTATGGGGAGACATTCATTCCGTTAAAGGTAATCTACGGTTTAAAAGATATGGGTCTGCTTGACATTGTACCGGGGAATGGCCGTCTTGTGGTAAATAGTCAGAAGTTGGCGGCAAGATAAAGAAAAAAACGAGGATGTGTATCCTCGTTTTTTGATGGGATCAATTTTGCGGGGGTCAAGCTAAAATACTAGTTTGTAAACCACTGGGTCCAGTAATGATGGTAATTGCCTTTGCTGGTATAAGCGTAACCCACCCCGATTTTGCCGTATCTTGTACTCATAATGTTTGCGCGGTGTCCTGGGCTGTTCATCCAAGCGCGGACAACCGCTTCGGGAGTTCTCTGACCTGAGGCAATGTTTTCACCCGCACTGGTATAATGAATGCCAAACAGTTTCATCATATTGAAGGGTGAACCATACTTCGGTGAAGTGTGGCCGAAATAACCCTCATTGACCATATCCTGTGATTTTGCCCTGGCGCCTTTACCCAGAAGGCTGCTGGCAACCAATGGTTTCAGGCCGCCTTTTTGCCGCTCAATATTCACCAGTTGAACCACCCTTTGCTCAAATTGGCTGGCAGTATAGCCGGGAGTTGGAGCCGGGGCTGGAGCTGGAGCCGGAGTTGGGGCTGGAGCTGGAACTGGAGTTGGGGCTGGAGCTGGAGCTGGTGTCGGAGCAGGAGTCGGCGCAGGATTTTGCTGTCCCCCTATCATCTTTTGCACTTGATCCCAAATTGATTGGAAATCCGTGTTTGGGGTAGTTAAGGTGGTAGCCTGAGCCGGAGAAATAATAGTAGCCGATAACATTAGGGTCAAAAGAAGAAGTGACAGTATCTTTTTAGTTTTCATTGAATTGCTCCTTTCAAAATTATTTTCGGAAAAAGAGTTTTCGCCTCCAGTCCACCGGACAAAACAAAAAACACCCCCACTCAACGCTTACGAGGTTAGCTGGCGGGTTCGGACCGAATAGTAGCCCGGCCACATCTGTGGCTTCACCCCAGTAACTTGGTTCCCCCGCTTCTTACGGAACTCAGCGATTTACAGTGTACAAGTTAACATAATAAAGTATATATGGTTGAATTTCAACCTCTTTTTTCAAATACCTTCATGTAAATAATGGCAATTTACATAAAAGGAAACCAAACCCCATCCGCCAAAACTGGATGGGGTTTGGTTTTTATCACAACTTAGCGCCTCTTTAAATCCGAGATATGGAAACCCGAGGAATGATTTTGCGGTTTTTCTCTATCTGGAAGTTCCAGGTTCAGATACCCGGCTGAAATTAGTCCTTTGATAAATCCAAGTGAAACTGACAATTCCCGGCAGAGTTCAATTGTGGCCAATCCGGGGTAGTTGTCCAGAAAGGTTTGGATAGCGCGGACCTGCTCCCACCCTTTATCTGAGCAACCCGGACAAAACAACTGGTCAGTTAAACATCCGCACAGCAGACAGCTTGTCTTCTCCATAGACCCTCCTTCTCATGTTTTTGATATATATTTGATAAACAGTTTAAAAATCCTCCTATGCTTAAATATTAATAGGAATTATTTTTAAATTGTCTTCTGCAGCGCGGCGAGTTTCCGGTATGCTTTGATTTTGGCGGTATCCTCCAGCTTGGCCTTTTCCAGGCATTCTACAGAATTCGTGTAAGCCAGCCTATCAACCGGAAACGGATGGCCGTCTTTTCCACCATGGGCAAAAGAGTACCTGGCAGGCAACGGCCTGGCGGATGTGGTGTTCGCCTTCTTTTACCATTTTGAAGGACCCCCTTTGAAGAGAATTGTACGCACTCCAAGGAACAGTTATTAGACCGACGAACGCGAAAAGATGGCATAAAAGTTCTGTTAGCAGCTTTCCGGAGGGGGGGAAGTATACAATAATCAATAAAAAAAGTATTGCAATTAGCCCTGCCTATGCTATAATTATTTCATATAAAGTATGTTTTACGACAAAAATCAAATACCCTGATACAAAGATGTATCCTGACTGGGAAAAGAGCAACGGCGCTCATGAAAGACAGGTGTTTGGACAATGCCTGTTTTTGGTGGGCGTTTTTTAGTTGATTTTCCGAAAAAAACGGTCAAAGGTAATATTACATAATACCACTGAAAAGGAGGGAGAATCAGCCTTTTAAGTGCAATTTGCATTAATAAAAGATATACGAACTTAACCAAGAAAGGTTGTGTTAACAATGGCGTTAACCAAGGAAGATGTTTTAATCAAAGCGAAAGAAGCTGATGTGAAATTCGTTCGTCTCCAGTTTACCGACATATTTGGGGTCCTCAAAAATGTGGCGATTACTGTCGAGCAGCTCGAGAAGGCCCTCGACGGGGAAATGATGTTTGACGGCTCTTCCATAGAGGGTTTTGTACGAATTGAAGAGTCAGACATGTATTTAATTCCTGACCCAAACACCTTTGCGGTGTTCCCCTGGAGACCCAGAGAGGGTTCGGTAGCCCGTTTAATCTGTGATGTATATAACCATGACGGGACTCCGTTTGAGGGGTGCCCCCGTAATACCCTGAAAAGAGCCCTGGCAGAAGCTGCTGAAATGGGCTTTTCCCTGAACGTTGGGCCTGAAGCCGAGTTTTTCCTTTTCCACACGGACACGGAGGGAAAACCTACTACAGTAACTCATGACAAAGCCGGGTATTTTGACTTGACCCCCGTTGATCTTGGAGAAAATGCCCGCCGGGACATGGTTCTTACCCTGGAGGAATTGGGATTTGAAATTGAGGCGTCCCACCACGAAGTGGCTCCGGGACAGCATGAAATAGATTTTAAGTATGATGAGGCTCTTGATATTGCTGATAAAATTATGACTTTTAAATACGTTGTCCGCACAATTGCCCAAAGACACGGCCTGCATGCCACCTTTATGCCCAAACCGGTTTTTGGGATTGCCGGTTCCGGGATGCATATGAACCAGTCACTATTCCAAGGCGATAAGAATGCGTTCTTTGACCCCAGTACTCCGGACCAGTTAAGTGAAGTAAGCAAATACTATATTGGTGGTTTGATGAAACATGCCCGGGCAATGACCGCCATAACCAACCCGACTGTGAATTCCTATAAACGCCTGGTTCCCGGTTACGAGGCTCCGGTATATATAGCCTGGTCGGCCCGGAACAGAAGCCCGTTAATCCGGATACCGGCCAAACGTGGATCCAGTACCAGGATTGAATTAAGAAACCCCGACCCGTCCTGCAACCCGTACCTGGCCATTGCTGTTGCCCTGAAGGCGGGACTTGACGGGATTAAAAACAAAATACAGCCGCCGCCGCCAACAGACAAAAACATCTATGAAATGACTGCTGAAGAAAGAATGGCAGAAGAAATCGGTAACCTGCCTTCAGACCTTTATGAAGCAGTCCAGGAGTTGTCTAAAGACGAAGTTATCAAGTCTGCCCTGGGAAATCATACCTATAACCGGTTCCTGGAGGCCAAAATGATTGAATGGGACAGGTACAGGATTCGGGTTCATCCTTGGGAGCTTGATGAATACCTGGCAGTTTATTAGTTTTTCCCAGAATGTTGGTGGACCGGCTAACTTAGGATTTAGCCGGTTTACTTTTACTTGTTAGTAATAGAAAGCGGAAAAAATGTAAGAAACAGGGATGCAGGCTAAGCGGTGTGGGTCCTAAATATGAACATCAGACGGTAGGTGAGATTAATGAACAGAGTATTTCCCAGAATTCCATCCGGATGTGCAATCAGCGGCATTATGAATAAAAAGGGTAAGCGTATTTCAGGGGTTGACATAATGAAATCAATTGCCCTTATGCATGACCGTTCCAACGGCCTGGGAGGGGGATTTGCCGCTTACGGAATCTATCCCGACTATCAGGACCATTACGCCCTTCATGTATTTTATGACAGTCTGGCAAACCGGGTGACTGCAGAAGAATTTATTAATGAACACTTTAATGTGGATGCCAGTGAGATGATTCACACCAGGAAAGTTAAATCGATTACCAACCCGCCATTGATTTGGAGGTATTTTGTCCAGCCCAAAAAGAACAAACTGCTTTCTTCTGAACTGACAGAAGCGGAGTATGTGGTTCAATGCATCATGAAAATAAACAGCTGTTATGAAGGGGCCTACATTTTTTCCAGCGGGAAAAACATGGGGGCTTTCAAGGGTGTCGGTTATCCCGAAGACATTGGTGAATTTTACCGTCTTGATGAGTATAAGGGTTATATCTGGACTGCCCACGGCCGTTTTCCAACCAATACCCCCGGATGGTGGGGCGGTGCTCATCCCTTTACCCTGCTTGACTGGTCGATAGTCCATAATGGTGAGATATCGTCCTATGGGGCTAATGCCAGGTTTCTCGAAATGTTTGGCTATAAATGTACTCTGCAGACAGATACGGAGGCTATTACTTATATTTTTGATTACCTGATGAGGAAAACCGGTCTTTCACTTGAACTGGCAGTGGCTACAGTCGCTGCACCGCTTTGGAAGGAGATAGACCGGATGGATGACGACCGGAAAGAACTCATTAAAACCCTCAGGACTGTTTATAGCAGCCTGCTGATAAACGGACCCTTTTCAATTATCCTTGGCACCAGAAACGGGATTGTGGCCCTGAATGACAGGATTAAGCTTCGCAACATGGTGGCTGCCACCAAAGGCGATTTCCTCTATATTGCCAGCGAGGAATCGGGTATCAGAGAGATATGCCCTAATCCCGAAAAAGTATGGGTGCCCAAGGGCGGAGAGCCTGTAATCGGGCTTTTGGAAGGGGTGAAGAGTATATGACTCTTGATTTGTCCACACCGGAATTCTTAATTGAACGCAATAGAGACAGGTGTATAGACTGCAAGGTATGTGTGAACCAGTGTGCCAATGAGGCCCATACTTATGATGAAGAAGAGGGAAAAGTAGTTTCTGATGACACGAAATGTGTCAACTGCCATAGGTGTGTAGCGCTGTGCCCCACAAAGGCGCTGTCGGTCAGAAAGTACCCGTTGGAATTCAGGAGCCACGGTACCTGGAATGCCCATTATATCAATTCCATATATAAACAGGCGGCTACCGGAGGCATTTTACTTACTGGAATGGGGACTGACAAGAACTACCCAATTTATTGGGACCACCTTCTGCTTAACGCCAGTCAGGTTACCAATCCCTCAATTGACCCCCTGCGTGAGCCTATGGAACTCAAAACATTCCTTGGCCGTAAGCCGGATGCCGTCAAGATTGAAAACGGCCGCCTAGCAGAAAAACTGCCTCCCCAATTGGAATTAGAAGTTCCTATCATGTTTTCGGCTATGTCCTTTGGCTCTATCAGCCTTAATGCCCACAAGTCACTGGCCAGGGCTGCCCAGGAAATGGGGACCTTTTGGAATACCGGGGAAGGCGGCTTGCACCGCGATCTGTTCCCATACGGAAAAAATACTATTGTCCAGGTGGCTTCAGGGCGTTTTGGGGTTCACACCGATTATTTGAACTCCGGCGCGGCCATTGAAATTAAGATTGGACAGGGCGCCAAGCCAGGTATCGGCGGCCATCTTCCTGGTGAAAAGGTTGGCCGGGAAGTCTCCCTGACGAGGATGATCCCCCAGGGAAGTGACGCCATTTCCCCTGCGCCCCATCACGATATTTATTCCATAGAGGATCTCCGTCAGTTGATTTATTCACTGAAGGAAGCAAGTAACTATGAGAAACCCATATCTGTTAAAATAGCGGCAGTTCATAATGTGGCTGCCATAGCCTCCGGGATTGCCCGGGCAGGTGCTGACATCATTGCTATCGATGGTTTCCGGGGCGGCACAGGGGCTACCCCCCTGCGGACCAGGGACACCGTCGGGATACCCATAGAACTGGCTTTGGCCGCAGTTGATTCCCGCCTGAGAGAAGAAGGAATCAGAAACCAGGTGTCCCTTGTTATTGGCGGTTCCGTCAGGAACAGCGCCGATATAGTCAAGGCCATTGCTATCGGGGCTGACGCGGTATACATTGGGACTTCTGCCCTGATTGCCCTGGGGTGTCATATGTGCCAGAGGTGTTATACAGGTAAATGTAACTGGGGTATAGCTACCCAAAACCCGAACCTGGTGAAACGATTGAATCCCGACATTGGAGCTCAAAGGGCTGCCAATCTGGTTAAAGCCTGGAGTCATGAAATCAAAGAACTCCTCGGCGGAATGGGTATAAACGCCCTGGAAAGCCTCAGAGGAAACAGACTTATGCTGAGGGGTGTCGGCATTTCTGAAAAGGAACTGGAAATACTCGGTGTTATGCACGCCGGCGAATAGGGAGGGGAGACTGTGAAAAGAGTTTATGCCAAAGAAGAGGTTTGCGCCGGATGCAAGTTGTGCGAAGTCCATTGTATTGTGGCCCACTCCAAGTATCCGAATGATATAGTTAAAGCCTTTAAAACCGGGGTTCGGCCGGTTTCCAGGGTAATTGTGGAAGAAAACAGGCCGGTTTCCTTCGCCCTTCAGTGCCGCCACTGCGAAGATGCCCCATGCACCAAGGCATGTATAACCGGGGCTATGCACAGAGACCCGGAAACGGGGATAGTGACCAACGAAGAGGCGCGCTGTGTCGGGTGCTGGACCTGTATTCTGGCCTGCCCGTTCGGGGCCATTACAAGGGATGAAACCGGCAAGAAGGTTGCATCCAAATGCGACCTTTGCAGCAGCAATGACGGGGTGCCGGCTTGTGTAGCCCATTGCCCTAACGAAGCCTTGGTCTTTGAGGAAAGGAAGTAAACCTGGTCGAAGCGAGGAGGGTGGAAAATGAATTATGTGATTATAGGTAACTCCGCGGCTGCTGTCGGCGCTGTCGAAGGAATCAGGCAGGTTGACAGTAAAGGCCGGATTACCGTTATCTCAGATGAACCATACCATACTTATTCCAGGCCCCTGATTTCATACTGGCTGGCCGGGAAAGTGGCTGAAGATAAAATGATTTACCGGGACAGGAACTTCTATGAAGTTAACAGTGTTACTCCTGTGCTGGGTGTCAGGGCCGAAAAAATCAACTTCAAGAGCAAAAAGGTGAAGCTGGCAGACGGCACAGACGTGCCCTTCGAAAAATTACTTATTGCCACCGGCGGCAAGCCAATTGTCCCGCCGATGACCGGTTTAAATAAAAAGGGAGTTTATTCATTTCTAAAATTTGATGATGTGAAAGAGATTGAAAAGGCGGTTTCTGCGGGCAGCAAAAAAGCCGTGGTCATCGGAGCAGGTTTAATCGGGCTGAAGGCTGCCGAAGCACTGGCCAAACTTGGTGTCGAAGTAACAGTGGTAGAACTGGCCGACCGTGTCCTGCCGGCCATCCTGGACGAACATGCGGCATCGATGGTGCAGGAATATCTCGAAAAATATGGGTTGAAGTTCGAACTTAACAATACCGTTGCCAAAATACTTGGCAAATCATCGGTTTCCGGAGTCGCTTTACAGAGCGGTGCCGAAATAGCCTGTGACATGCTTGTTGTGGCTATTGGGGTACAGCCCAACACGGATCTGGTTAAGGATACTGATGTCCGGGTCAACCGCGGTATTGTCGTCAATGAGAAGATGGAGACCAGTGCTGCCGGGGTATATGCGGCCGGTGATGTTTCCGAGGGTTTTGACATAGTTTACGGGACCAGCAGGGTTTTGCCCCTGCTGCCAAATGCCTACCTACAGGGTGAAGTGGCCGGTCGTAATATGGCCGGGGCCGAGACGGTTTTTGCCGGCGGCCTGGCGATGAATGCCATTGGTTTTGGCGACCTGCCCATGCTAACCGCCGGTATAATCAAGCCCGATTCGGACGAATTTGAGGTTCTGGTGCAGGCAGACCCCGAGACCAAATCGTATCGTAAGGCAGTTTTAAGGAATGGATGCATTGTTGGGTATATTTGCCTTAACAGGGTTGACCGGGCCGGTATTTTGACAGGTCTAATCAAAGATAAGGTTGATGTTTCAGGTTTTAAAGACAGGCTGTTAAGCCTCGACTTTGGGTACATTGATTTCCCCGAAGAATTCAGAAAGTCCAGGTTAGGCGGGGGGGCAGCATAATGATAAAGACAATAGATGCCAAAGGGGTATATTACAGGCAGCTTAATGATATGGTTCAGCAGGCCGTTAACGAAGGGGCTGCCAAGATTGTTCTGAAGAACGTCAATGGCCAGCGCTATATCGCTACACGCGTAAGCAGACCGGTAGATATTGAAATAAAAGGTGTTCCCGGTAATGACCTGGGGGCCTATATGAATGGTTCCACAGTCATTGTCCGCGATAACGGGCAGGACGCTATAGGAAACACCATGAATGCCGGCAAGATTGTGGTCCACGGGCATGCCGGCGATGTCCTGGGATATGCCATGCGGGGAGGGAAACTCTTCATCAAGGGTGATGTTGGGTACCGTGTGGGAATTCACATGAAGGAATATGAGGAGCAAGTGCCGGTTCTCATAATTGGAGGGACTGCCGGGAGTTTTCTCGGTGAGTACATGGCGGGAGGAGTCCTGATTATACTGGGTCTCGACCGTAAGCCGGGAGAACCCATTGCCGGTGATTATCTTGGCACCGGCATGCATGGGGGAGTTATCTTTGTCCGGGGTGAAGTGGATAAAACAAGACTTGGCAAAGAGGTTTCCGTTTTTGAACTTAACGAAGCTGATAATGAAAAACTTGACCAACACCTGCGTGAATACTGTAATGATTTAGGTATAGACTATGATGAAGTAAGAAAAGAAAAGTTTGTCAAACTTGTACCGGTTTCCCATCGCCCGTACGGTAATCTGTACGCTCATACGTAAACCATGTTTCCTGCGGTATCGAAGGGCGAAGGCCACGGATGGCCAAAACGCCGATAATCCCACCACGGAGCCGTGCTTCTCGGCAGCGGCCGGTTTCTTTAGTTCCAAATGAATTGTACATAAATACAGGGCCAAATGACTGTGATAAGAGAAGCAGTTTTGTTGACAATCGTATATACTGCAGTATATAATCTAATATATATTGTTTTACACGCTTTGCTTAAGGAGGTGCCCTTTAGTGGCGGAAGTTAAAAGGATTATGATTAGCCTCCCGGACAATCTGTTGCGCGAAGTGGACGGTATAGTAGCGGAGGAGAAGCTCAACCGGAGTGAGTTTATCCGCGAAGCAATGAAGCTTTACATTCAGGAACGAAAAAGGAGAACGATTAGAGAGCAAATGAAAAAGGGTTATATGGAAATGGCCAAAATAAATCTAGCCCTGGCAGGGGAAAATTTTGCCCTGGAGCACGAAGTCAGTGAGCTTTATGACGGGCGCTTGGCGGAGGATGAATAAATAATGATGATTCGACGCGGTGATATCTTTTTTGCCGACCTAAGCCCGGTTGTCGGCTCTGAACAGGGTGGGACAAGACCTGTTTTGGTACTGCAAAATGATATCGGTAACCAGTATAGCCCTACCACTATTGTGGCAGCGATCACTTCCCAGATTAGCAAAGCGAAGCTTCCTACCCATGTTGAGGTTATCTCCAAGAGCAGTGGCCTGGAGAAGGACTCTGTAGTTCTCCTTGAACAGATTCGCACAATAGATAAGAGCAGGTTAAAAGAGAAGATTACATCCCTTAATGACGAATTAATGGAAAAAGTGGCCCAGGCGGTGGAGATTTCTCTGGGACTTATAGAAATTTGAAAGAGGCTGACGCGAAGAGGCAGCCTCTTTGCTTTAGGTGCGCTGGCGAGGACAGGACAGACGTATTCCTCCGAGCGAGCAACAACTCCGTCGTCAAACCACTCCCGCATACGCGGATCGTGGGACGACGGACGTCAGCCTCGCTCTGCGGAACACGCCTGTCCTGTCCTTTTTTGGGAAAACCAAAGAGGCGCCTCTGTTGCTTTGGGAACCGGAATAGTTTTTAAGCATTCTAACTGCAGGAATTGGCCGACTTCTTGTGGAATATTGTGGGAGGAACCCGGTTTTAACCTGGTGCACCTTATTATAATTGTGGCAAGGGGAAAATATGGATGTCGATTAAAAAGAAAAACGCGTTAATACTTGTATTGGGTAATATACTGTCTTTTTTACGGCAAAGACTCGGCGTTTTTGGCCCCTTCTCTTTTAAGCTTGTCCTGGGGTTGGCCTTTGGGCTGGCTTCTTTGTTGTTTTTTGCCAAACTCTCCGAGGATTTGCTAAGCAACGAATTGTTGATGTTTGACCAAATTGCCACCGGGGTTATAAGGTTTTACAGCTCCGACCAGGTCACATCGGCGATGAAAACGGTATCTTCTCTAGGTTCGCCGTTAACCCTGATTGTTGTGGGAATAGTTGTGATGATATACACCGGATTGGTAAGGAAACATATTTGGGATACACTGCTGGTCCCTATAACCCTTGTTGGGGGCATCATCCTTAATGAGGCCTTAAAACTCCTGTTTCACCGGGCAAGGCCGGAACTGCCCCACCTGGTTAAAGTGACCGGGCTCAGCTTTCCCAGCGGTCATTCCATGATGAGCTTTATATTCTACGGGTTGATAATTTGCCTGTTATGGTTGAATTTCACCCATAAGTTTTTTAGGGTATTATTGACCATTCTCCTGGTTATCCTCATTCTGGCTATTGGGATAAGCCGGATTTACCTTGGGGTTCATTACCCCAGTGATGTGCTGGCAGGGTTCGCGGCCGGTAGTTTTTGGCTGGTTGCCTGTATCTTTGGTTTAAGAGGCGTTCGGTATTATAAGGCCCATCAATAGGCCTTAGGAGAAACTAGAAAGGCGCCATATTTTTCTGAGGGTGTGACGAAGTAAAACAATCCGGCGGCTATAGTCTTTTCTGCGGCCCGGGATTTTGGGAAGGTAGTGTCAAACATTACCAGGGAGTTGATAAGATGTCATTATATCACAGAACTAGGGTGTTTACACCTCCGACCAGGGGCTTTTGGTGCAGGGACAGGTTGTTATTGTTTATTTTGGTTGCTGCCCTAATCCTGCGGCTGTTTGTGTTGTTTACCGAGGGAGACCGGATGTTTCTTGGTACAGATGACGACAACTACCGGGAAAGTGCGGAAATATTGCTGCACCAGGGAATCCTCACATACGCGGGTTGGCATGAACCAACGGTTTTTATAATGCCAGGGTACCCCATAGTCCTGGCTGCCGTTTTTGCTGCAGTAGGTTCCACCAGTTGGCTGGCAGCCCGGCTTATTCAGGTGGGAGTGAGCCTGGTGGCCCTTTGGTTTGCCGTTAAACTGGGGACCCGCCTTGGCGGCCGCTGGGTGGGGATTGTTTCGGGAGCGCTGCTGGCAGTTTACCCTCCAAACCTTACATCTCCCAGTTTCCTGTTGACTGAAACAATTTTTACCTGCCTGCTGCTTATGACCTTGTATTATTTCGCCAGGGCCGAAGAGACCGGCGGGGTCGGGTGGTTTGCCCTAACAGGGCTGGTATTGGGACTTTCCGTCTATTTCAGGCCGACCAGCGGCCTTCTGCCCTTTGTTTTTGGCGTATATCTCCTTTTCCGGGGTTATTCCTGGGAAAAGGCGGTTTTTAGAGTTGGCATAATGGGGGCAGTGGTGGTTATCTGTCTTTCACCGTGGATTGTGAGGAATTATTTAATCTACAGGGAGTTTATCCCCTTTACAGTTTCCGGGGGGAATCCTTTCCTTCGCGGGACATATATCAACGGTAATATAAACGAAAAGTTCCCGTGGATAGAAGGGAACCGCATTTTGTCAGACAAAGCCCAGATGGAGTATGGGAAAAAACGCCTCGTTGAAGGTTTCCGCACCAATTTCCGGGGTTACCTGTACTGGTATACTGTCGGCAAATTCGTAGACTTTTGGGGAGGCCCCTTTTACTACAAAGAACTCACATATCTGCCCGCTTATTGGGTAAACCTGTTTCACCGCGTTCTTTTGTTAGCTGGGACAGGCGGGCTTTTACTGGGGCTATGGCGGCGCAAACCTCTGGCCTTGCTGTTCCTGCTGGTGAGCGGATATTTTACGTTCCTGCACCTCGTTTATTTAACAGGACCCCGCTATTCTTACCCTGTAGTGCAGTTAGCAGTTATCCTGGCGGCTTACCTCATTGCCGGGTGGGCCGAAACAAAAAAGACCCTGTATTGACCTGAAATTGAGCGCCACCTGCCGGAGGAATGCTATGCTTAAGAGATTTTTTGAGTATATCAGAATCACCCCGCATACCTTAATAGTTGTCTTAATCCTGCTAACCCTTGTGGACGGGGTAGTCCGCCTTTACTGGTCCGGCCTGTACAGGGCACCGGGCCGGGTCAGGCTGGTAAATGAAGAACTGGCCACCCTGCAGACAATGCGAAACGAAATCATAGCCGCCAAAGGTTTTAAAATACTGTTCCTCGGCGATTCCGCCGCTTACGGTTCGGCGGTCAAAGACAGTTCCCAGACTATTCCCGCTTATCTTGAACAGGAATTAAGCAGCCGGTGGCCCGGAAGGCAGATTAAGGTCTTTAATTTTTCCTTCAAGGGCTTTGGTATGTCGGAAAACTATTTTCTGCTGAACGCCATGGCGGATACAGACCTTGATTTGGTTATCTACAATGTCAGTACCGGTTGGTTTAACCGGGAGAAAACCTTTGAACACCCCAATGTTGCCCTCCTTTCGGACCGCTACTTCGGGAATTCGCAGATATCGAAGACCGGTACTCTACCACACCGTTCAACGAGGGAAACAGTAATAGGTAAGGTTAACCAGGCGGTAGGCAGGGTCTGGAGGCTTTATCAAAACCGCAGCGCGATTACCACTTTGCTGCTGGGCAAGTCCATCAGGGCAAAGCTTACCGAATGGCAGTTGGCCATAACCGACCCCGGCGAATTGCAGAAACAGCGGAAGGAAGAGGGCGAACTGTACAGGCCATGGTACGAAAAAGACTGGTCAGTTAAGCTGGGTAAGGCGGGGTATAAGTTTGGGTGGGTCAACCTGAACAGCGGGAACCCCCAGGTAATTTTCTACAACCTGATGTTAGACCTGTTGGCGGAGAAGAAACAGAACGCCTTTTTTTATACCAGCCCCCAGAATTTTACCCTCCTTGACCGCTATACGATGCTTGACCGCAAAGCCTGGGCAGTGAGTTGTACCAGACTGAGATCCATAACTTCCCGAAAAGGTGTGTATTTAGCTGATTACACTACCCTTGTGGATGACAGGTATTTTTCTGATACGGTGCACCTGAATGCCCTTGGCAACCAACAGGTAGCCCGGCAATTGGCGAGGGATATCTCTAAGCAACTAGGGGGGAATAAATAACAGTGACTTTTACTACCTGGCTTTACGGCTTGTTTTTAACAGGGGTAACTGCCGCCTATTGGGTACTGCCCCGTAGTTGGAGAAACCCCTTTCTCCTGGGGGCAAGTGCGGTTTTTCTAGCCTATTTCCTGCCCTTACAGGTGCTCCTCCTGTTTTTTGTGAGCACCGCAGTATATGTTGTGGGCAGCCGCCTTAGAAGCCGGGGGTTTATGCTGGCTTTTGCCATTGTGTTCATAGTCTCCATCCTGGCATATTATAAATACCAGGGTTTGATCGCGGACCTTCTTCACAAGCTGGCTGTGTGGTTACCGGCACTTCCTGCCTTTAAAGTGCCCCCGCTGGTAGTACCCTTGGGAATTTCATTTTTTACCTTTAAACTCATTCACTACATGGTGGATTCCTACCGGGGCACCAGGCCGCAGGGTAGTTACGTCCAGTTCCTGCTTTACATATTCCTGTTTCCTATTCTGCCCTCCGGCCCCATTGAACGCTGGCCCGACTTCCTTCGCCAAAACCGGGAATTGCACGGTTTTCAATGGGCGCATTTGGCTGAGGGAAGCCAGCGGATAATTTCCGGTCTTTTCAAAAAGCTGGTGGTGGCCGATACGGCAGCTGTTTATGCAGAAAAGATGCATGTTACCGGGCTTGGCGGTTTTGCGTACTGGATAGCCGCGTACGCCTACGCTGTTCAGATATACTTTGATTTTTCCGGTTACTCCGACATTGCCATCGGAAGCGCCAGGCTGTTTGGTTACAAAATCATGGAAAACTTTAACTACCCTTACCTGAAGCGGAACCTTTCGCTCTTTTGGAAAAGCTGGCACATATCCCTGACAAGCTGGTTTAGGGACTATATATTTATACCCCTGGGGGGAAGCCGGGTACCTTTTGGCCGGGTGATTATGAATACGTTAATTGTTATGGGCCTTACAGGATTATGGCATGGGGCGGCCCTACACTTTATTGCCTGGGGCCTTTTTCACGGACTTGGTTTAATCACGCTGAGGCTTTATGGGAAATACGTTTATGGGCAAATTCCCACGCTATGGAGGGATTCCGGTTTGATGACCGTTGCCGGGACTTTATTGACCTTTCACTTTGTGGTCATAGGCTGGGTGTTTTTTGCCACTGACTTTGGCCAGAGTATTTATGTCATACGTAAGCTATTATTTATGATTTAGCAGCTTATTTAAGGTCGTTAATCCCAATCAACGAAGGGTTGGTGAGGAAAATGAGCGGGTGGGTCAGGGCTGTTATCAGCGGTATCTTTTGGACAGTGGTGATTATCGTTACTGTCTTGGCTTCAACAGGTGGAGAAACGCAGTTTATTTACTCAAGGTTTTAATCTTCCGGGCTAAATGTTTTGGATGAAATTTCCGATATTTAAAAAGTGGATATGTGGCTAAGTAGTAGAAAAGGGGGGAGAGCTTTTGCCCGATGTTGAAGCTAAGCTGAGTGAACTTGAATTGAGAATTGCTGTTTTGGAGCGGGAAAATGTAAGCCTGCTGGAACGTCTGCTAATGATGGAAGCTGCCCGGTCAGGTGGGATGGCGCCGGCCGAAGAGAAACCGGTTTTTGAGAAACCGGTGGTAAGACCCGAAACGGAGGAACCGGCTGTGGATGAACCGGTGTCAGGGTCACTTGCTTCACAGCAGCCTGTACCGGATGAGCCGATGGCGGGGTTGCCCGCTTCAGAGCAGTCGGAACTGCATAAGTTGTTAGGAGAGCCTGTTACAGTATCTCAAAGACGGGATAAAGCCAAAGAGCTATACAAATCCATGTCAGGAAGCGGGCATAAACCGGAGAGCGGCCTGGCGGCTGAATTGATGGAAGCCCGCATCGGCGGAACATGGTTGAACCGGATTGGGATTGTGGCCTTTATTTTTGGCCTGGGGTTTTTTCTCAAATACTCTTTTGATAACAACTGGATAGGGCAAACCGGCCGCATAGCCATAGGTATTCTGGCCGGATTATGTTTGTTGGCCGGAGGGGAAATCGGCCAGCGCAAAGGGTACAAAATTTTTTCCCAGGGTTTGACCGGCGGAGGAATTGCGGCCCTCTATTTCGCCATCTTTGCCGCTTTTTCCTTTTACCACCTAATAGGGCAGATAACGGCTTTGGGGATAATGACACTGATAACCCTTACAGCAGTTATGTTAGCTCTAAGATACGATTCCTACGCCATTGCTCTGCTGGGGATTATCGGCGGTTTCCTGACGCCCTTCTTCCTTAGTACCGGCAAACCCAATGAGGTTGGGTTGTTTAGTTACATTGCCCTGCTTGACTGCGGAATTCTTGCCTTGGCCTACTTCAAACAGTGGCGTTCCATCAATATTATCAGTTTCGTCTTTACGTTGGCTATCCTGGCCCTTTGGGTCATCAGCCCATATGCCCGCGATCCCGTTTGGACCAACCAGATATTTTACATCGTGTTCTTTGCTATTTTTGCCTGTCTGGCTATCTTTTACAATATGGTTCACCGCGTCCGGACAAAGCCTGACGACCTTACTATGATCATCGCCAATGCCACTGCGTTTTTTGTTTTGAGTTATCTCAACCTGCAGCCCCATTATGATCGTTACATAGGTTTCCTGGCGTTTGCCATGGCAGTACTTTACTTTATCATGGGTTATCTGGCCTGGGCCAGAAACAGGGAAGACCGCTTCCTGGTTCTAAGCCTATGGGGGATATCTGTAGTGTTCCTGACGATTACCATGCCGCTGCAGCTTCACGGCAAGTGGATTACTGTGGCCTGGGCCGTCGAATCGGCTGTCCTGTTGTGGGTCGGCTGTTACAACAAAAGTTTGGCTACCAGGAGGGCCGCCTGGGGCGTTTTGGGTATTGCCTTGTGGCGTCTCCTGGCAGATGGGCAGATATTCCTGCTATATTACTATCTAAAACCTTTCCGTCCGTTCCTTAACCTGCATATGCTGCCTTTTGCGGCAAGTATAATCAGCGTATTTGTAATGGCCAGATTCTATTACCGCTACCGGGAGACGGTCAGGGAAACGGAAAAATCACTGTGGTTATAAGTGTTATGGCGATGCCTGTTATGGCGGCTTTTAATGTAAGCCAGTGGCCCAAATACTGCACCGTCGAGCCTGGCGATACCACTAAGGGATATGTGATGGCTGAATTGAGCGGCCCTGTTTATGAGGCAGCTTTTGAGGACCTGCGTGACGTCAGGGTTGCCCAAGCCGCTGCCGGAAATTACATGGAAGTTCCCTATGATGTGGTTAGCCGGCCTGATGTGCCAAGAGAGACCCGTCTGTCAGCTTCGCTGATTAACCGCGGGACCATCGGCAAGCGTTCCACTGCCACCGTCTACCTGGGCAGCAGTGTGTCGACTCATAACCACTTGAGAATTAACACCGGGAGTCACGACTTTATCAAGGTGGTTACCCTGGAGGGAAGCGATGACCGGACTACCTGGACTAAAATAGGGAATTCAGGTAAAATCGCTGATTTCAGTTCTGCCGGGCAGGTTTTCCAAAGGACTGATATAACTTACGATCCTGTTGATTACCGGTACCTGAGAGTCACCTTGTCCGGGGGGACAGGGGAAGTAGTAGATATTACCGGCATTGATGTTTTGTTCACCGATATTAAAGCCGGGACCGAGAAAGGCCAGGATTTGCGGATTGTTAGCCAGGAGGTGTCCCCCAAGGACAATTCCAGTATTATCGTTCTAACAAGCGGGTTTGCCAATTTTCCGGTCCATAAAGTGGGGTTTAATGTCCAATCCAGTAACTTCAGCAGGCCGGCGGTTGTTTACGGCAGCCCGGACATGAAGGAATGGCTGCCCGTAGGAGAAGGCACCCTGGCAGCTTTTAGCCTGGCAGACTACAGTGAATCACAACTTACCCTGCCTGTAAATGCACCCGGTTACAGGTACCTGAAGGTAGTGGTCAGGAACGGTGACTCATCACCAATTAGGTTTGGAGGTGCCAAAGGGTATTATTTCCCCAGGTATATTTTGTTCCCGGTTAAGCCGGGCAGCCAGTACGGCATCTACTTTGGCAACCGGACTGTGAATGCCCCCGATTATGACCTGAGTTCCTTTTCCCAAAAGGTATTGGATACCAACCCACCGGTTTGGCAGTTGTCTTCACCTCAGGCGAATCCCCTGTATAAAGAGACACCCAAGGTTGTTCCGGAGTCAGAAAAGCACAAATGGCTGCTTCCCGGTATTCTGACCATTTTGGTGGCCGGTCTGGCTCTCTTTATATTCCGCTCCCTGCCGAAAGTAATGAAGAATGATTTGTGAAACCGCCTGGGGTCTAGTATCAGACCTGATTATTCGTTTAGCTAAGTATCTAATTTGTATAAGCGTTCACCAGTGTTCATCCGTGGCCGCTTTAAAAATTAAGTTCTCCAGAGGCTTGTTTTTTCTATTATCGCATCTACCGGGTTTTGATTTTGTTCGCAATAAAGGAATTAAAACTTTTGTACATGCGGTTAATAATTGCTGCTCCTGCCCAGCAGGGGCTTCTGTTTTTTATACACATTTTGTGGTAGGAAGGATAGTATAGATAAAACAGGAATTACGAGGAGGGAGTAGGATGCGGCCATTAATCGGTATTTCTTGTTCCTATGACCAGAAGGAGGGCCGGTACTTCCTTAATGAGGCTTATGTTGAGGCCGTTATTGGGGCCGGGGGAATCCCGGTAATTTTGCCGGGTGCGGGAAGTGTAAAAACAGTTACCCCATATTTTGAAGCTGTTAAGGGATTGATTCTAGCCGGCGGAGGAGATGTAGACCCCGCCTACTTCAATGAGGAGCCACACCCCAGTTTGGGAGAAATAACCCCTGACAGGGACAGGTTCGAAATGATGCTGATTAAAGCCGCGCTGCGCAGGAATATCCCGGTCCTGGGGATTTGCCGGGGAATCCAAATTCTGAATATTGCCTGTGGGGGTACGGTGATTCAGCATATCCCGTCCGAAATCAGAAAGCCTTTGAAACACTCCCAGTCTGCCCCACATTGGTACCCCACTCACAGGGTGCTGCTTGACAAGGCCAGCCGCCTGTCACAAATCATGACGGCGACGACTATCCGGGTCAACAGCTTTCATCACCAGGCCATACGGGACCCGGCCCCGGGCTTCGAAATCGTTGCCACCAGCAGGGACGGTGTCATTGAAGCCATAGAACACTCGAAGCACCGGTTCGTGGTGGGGGTGCAGTGGCATCCCGAATGTTTGACAGAAAAAGACAGGAAATCCCGGCTTCTCTTCAAGGCCTTTATAGAAGCCACCGGCTCGAAGTGAATCTATTTTCGTAAAAAATTCGGACTAAGGCAGGATTTGGCCTGGTAATGGAATAATAATGTTTACGGCTAATACTTAAGGAGATGTGTTTTATTTGACATAAACTTCAAATGTGGCTGTGGAGGAGACAATGACAAAAGTATCTGTTGTTAGGTGCCCGGAATATGAACAGGAACGGGTAAATGAAGCGGTCCGGCGCTCATTGGATTTGATTGGCGGGATGGAGCGGTTTGTTAAGCCTGGACAGCGAGTGCTGCTAAAAGTCAATGCCTTAACAATGAAACCGCCGGAGGCGGCGGTAACAACCCACCCCTGTATGATTAAGGCTGTTGCCGGGGAAGTTCGGAGGGTTGGCGGGATACCGATGGTGGGGGATAGCTCGGGAGGCATGGTAGCCGGACAAGCCCCGACCAGGCAGACATTTATGATGGCGGGAATAGCCAAGGCCGCCGAGGAGTCTGATGCAGAACTGGTGAACTTTGATATATCGGGTGTTACTGCAGTTTCGGGCAGTGGGCCCATAAAAACCCTGCACATTGCCCGACCGGTACTGGAAGCTGATGTGGTTATTTCGATGCCCAAACTCAAAACCCACTCGGCCACAGTTTTCACGGGAGCGGTAAAAAACATGTTCGGCAGTATACCTGGCCACAGAAAATCCGAATACCACAGGATGGCCCCGAGATTAAAGGATTTTGCCGAAGTACTGGTTGATATTTTTGCAGCCACCAAACCGGCCCTTGCTGTCATGGACGGCATTGTCGGGATGGAAGGGAATGGGCCATCGGCGGGCAGCCCACGGGACATCGGCCTTGTTATAGCCAGCGAGGACTGTGTGGCAGTTGACGCCGTGGCTTCCCTGATCATTGGCTTGGAGCCGTCAAAGGTTTACACAACGGCGATAGCCCAAAACCGGGGCCTTGGCATAGGGGACCCGGCCCGGCTCGAAATTACAGGTGAACAACTTGATAAAGTGAGGATTACTAATTTTGACCTTCCTTCAAATGCCTTGCTCGATACGCTGCCCGGGTTTCTTGTCAGGGGAATGCTGGGTATGCTGAAGGCCAGGCCGGAAATCAATGAACGGGTTTGCGCGGGGTGCAGCTTTTGTGTCGAAAGCTGTCCTGTGCAGGCCATGAAAATGGCGGGCAAAACCCCTGAAATTGATTACCAGAAGTGCATTTCGTGCCTATGCTGCCAGGAACTATGCCCGCAGAAGGCCGTGGAAATGAGACAGGTCAATCCTTTCGGGAGGGCTCTCGCAGGCATAGTAGGCCATAACAAGAAACGTAAAAGAGCCCGTTATCCCCAATCACCGGGCAGTGACGAAAAGTAATCGGAAGGTTTGCCAAGGCAAACCAACCTTTTTCCCATAATACGGGATACTCACGATAAGACAAAGGAGATAATTGATGGAAAACAAAACCATAGCCATGGAGCTCGGCTTAAAGGAGTCTCAGGTAGCCAGTACTGTTAAGCTGCTGGACGAGGAAAACACTGTCCCTTTTATTGCCCGTTACCGTAAAGAGGCCACCGGAGAACTGGACGAAAACCAGATCAGGGCCATCGAAGAAAGAGTCAAGTACCTCCGCAACCTGGCAGCCAGGAAGGAAGAGGTCTTGCGGCTCATCGACGAACAGGGTAAACTCAGCGAAGAACTGAAGGAAGCTATAATCAAATCGGTCAAACTACGGGAAGTGGAGGACCTCTACAGGCCTTACAAGCAGAAGCGCAGGACCCGGGCTACCGTGGCCAGGGAGCGCGGACTTGAACCCCTGGCCTTGAGAATAATGGCTCAGCAGGATGAGGCGGGGAGCATCGAAGAGTTGGCTGCCCAGTATATCAACCCGGAAAAAGAACTGCATACACCCGCAGATGTTATTGGCGGGGCTATGGATATAATAGCCGAAACCGTTTCCGATGATGCCGAAGTCCGTAAAATGGCCCGCCGGCTTACCTTCAACGAGGGGATGCTGGTAACCCGGGCGGTTGACCCCAAAAAGCGTTCACCCTTTGAAATGTACTATGACTACAAAGAGCCGGTAAGTAAAATACCTCCCCACCGTATTTTGGCTGTTAACAGGGGGGAAAAGGAAAATATGATTGCAGCCGGTATCGAGGCCCCGGTTGACAAAATCATTTCGGCGATTCTCAGAAGAATGATTACCTATGATAAATCCATTTGGCAACAGGTTCTGGTCCAGGCAGCGGAGGATGCCTACAAACGGCTGATTGCTCCGTCTATTGAACGTGAAGTAAGAAACGAGTTGACTGACAAGGGAGAACAACAGGCTATTGTTATTTTTTCAGCCAACCTGCGCAGTCTGCTGTTGCAGCCCCCCGTCAGTGGAAAAACCGTACTGGGCGTAGACCCCGGATACCGGACGGGCTGCAAGCTGGCAGTCGTAGATGAAACGGGAAAAGTTCTCGAGGTTGGGGTCATGTACCCCCACCAGCCGCAGAACAAAGCTGCTGAGGCCAAGAAGATAATGGCCGGGATGATTCGAAACCATGCCGTCGAATTAATCACTGTCGGAAACGGCACCGCCTCCAGGGAAACGGAGTCCCTGGTGGCCGAGATGATAAAAGAGGAGGGGCTGACCGTCAGCTATACCATTGTCAGTGAGGCCGGCGCTTCGGTTTATTCGGCGTCAAAGGTGGCCGGAGAAGAGTTCCCAGAATACGACCTTTCCTTAAGGAGTGCCGTTTCTATTGCCAGGCGTTTACAGGACCCCCTGGCGGAGTTAGTGAAAATCGAGCCCAAGGCCATAGGTGTCGGCCAATACCAGCATGATGTGACCCCTAAAAGGCTGGAGGAGTCACTGCACGGGGTTGTTGAGTCCTGTGTCAACACTGTTGGAGTTGACCTCAACACGGCTTCCCCGTCCCTCCTCAGGTATGTGGCGGGGATAAAGCCGGCTGTAGCCAAGAGTATTGTGAGTTTTAGAGACAAACACGGCAAATTCAAAAGCCGCGGGCAGCTGATGGGTATTCCGCGGCTGGGTGAACAGACTTTTATTCAGTGTGCTGGTTTTATCAGGCTGCCTGACGGGGAGAACCCCTTGGAAAACACCCCGGTTCATCCCGAATCCTATGACATTGCCGGGAAGATTTTAGCCAGGGTCGGGGCTACTATACAGGAATTGGGCCGCAGCAACCTCGGCGAGCTGCGTCTAAAGCTGGCTGCCCTTGATATTGTAGAAACTGCCAAAGAGCTGGGGGCCGGCATACCGACAGTCAGGGATATAATTGATGCCCTGCAAAAACCCGGGCGGGATCCCAGGGAGGAAATGCCGAAGCCTGTTTTCAGAACAGATGTTACATCCCTGGAAAACCTCAAACCAGGTATGACTCTGCAGGGAGTAGTACGAAATGTCGTTGACTTCGGGGCTTTTGTGGACATTGGCGTCAAGCATGACGGTCTGGTACACATTTCCGAACTGGCCGACAAGTTTGTCAAACATCCCATGGAAGTAGTGTCTGTAGGGGACAATGTGAAGGTGAGGATTATAAATGTCGACCTGACCCGGGAGCGGGTAGCCCTTAGTATGAAAAACATCTAGATAAATTTATGGACTGATTATTTAATGGAGGTGTCACCTACGAATACTCAAGAGATTTTGGAAGTTGCCCTGCGGCTTGCCGGGTTGAAGGAAACCCCCGCTGACTCCGGGGTTGTCGTGGAAGGATTGAACATTAAAAAAGTGGCCTTCGGAGTAGACATTGAGGTCGGAGAACTTCTGTTGGCGCGTCAACTGGGAGTAGATGCGGTAATTACCCATCATCCCAAAGGAGGCCTGCCTATGGTGGAGTTTCACAATGTCATGGCCAACCAGATTGATCGCATGGTTTTAGCCGGAGTACCTATAAACAAAGCCCAAAAGGCCCTGCGTGAGCGGGTTGAACAGGTTAGCCGGGCCCACCATGTGGCGAATTACGACCGGGTGGTATCAGCCGCCAAACTTTTGGGAATGCCGCTGATAACAATTCATACCCCGGCCGATATTTTGGCTGAGACCTTTGTCCAGAATTGCCTCGATAAGAACCTGAAAAAAATAAACAAACCCGTTGTAAAAGACGTCATAAGTATTTTGGGGAAACTGCCCGAATACAATAAAACCCTTGCCAAACCGGTAACCAGAGTGGGTAAGGAAGATGATTTTGCTGGCCGGGTGTTTGTGACGATGGCCGGTGGGACCAGCGGCGGGGAAAAGGTGATTAGGGCTTACTTTGAAGCGGGAGTGGGCACCCTTGTTGTGATGCATATGCCTGATGATGCAATCAAAGCTGTTAAACAGCAGAATATCGGCAATGTTGTGGTAGCGGGGCATATGGCCTCAGATTCCATCGGTATCAACCTGGTTATCCGGTCCCTACAAAAACACGGTCTGGAAGTACTCAGGATGAGTGGAGTGATTAATCCACAACAGGATTAATTAATGGCACCAAAACAATGTGGAGAGAGGGGTATTAGATAAAACGATGTTAGCAATTGTTAACGGTAGAATTTTAACTATGGCGGGACCGGATATCGAAAAGGGGACCGTCCTGATAGAAAACGGAAAAATCAAAGAAGTTGGCGCCCTGACCCGTATTCCCGAAGGCGCGGAGGTCATCGACGCCGCCGGAAAGACGGTTGCGCCAGGCTTTATAGACGCGCACTGCCATGTGGGTATACTTGAGGAGACCTTCCGAATTGAGGGGAACGACATCAATGAAATGACAGACCCCGTGACTCCCCACTTGCGAGCCATAGATGCCATCAATCCGGAGGACCAGGGCTTTGCCGATGCCCTTGAGGGAGGGGTAACCACGGTTGTAACCGGCCCAGGCAGTGGAAATGTAATCGGCGGGGAAAACCTTGCCGTGAAAACGGCGGGCCAGGTGGTAGACTACATGGTTGTTAAAAATCCTGTCGGCTTAAAGGTAGCTTTTGGGGAAAATCCTAAGCGAGTATACGGGGGTCATCAAAAAAGCCCCATGACCCGAATGGCCACGGCGGCTTTATTGAGGGAACACCTTGTAAAAGCCATGAATTACATGAAAAAGCTTGACCAAGGGGCGCGGGATCCCGAAAAGATGCCGGACCGGGATTTGAGGATGGAAATACTGGTCCGGGTCCTAAAGGGCGAATTACCCTTGCGGGCGCACGCCCACAGGGCTGATGACATTATGACGGCCATCAGGATAGCCGAAGAATTCGGGGTTAGGCTTGTTGTTGAACACTGTACAGAAGGCTTTAAGATAGCTGAGGAACTGGCCAAAAGGGGTATACCCGCAATTGTTGGCCCGTTGTTGACTAACAGGTCCAAGGTGGAACTACAGTTTCGCACCCACGAAAACGCCGGCATCCTTAGCCGGGCAGGGGTGAAAGTGGCTATTATGACCGATCACCCGGTAATTCCCATCAATTATCTCAGTTTAAGTGCTGCCCTGGCCGTAAAAGCAGGCATGGACGAGAGGGAGGCGCTAAAGGCAATTACTTTGAATGCGGCTGAAATTATTGGGTTATCAGACAGGATTGGCAGTATTACGCCTGGCAAAGACGGTGACTTAATAATCCTTAGCGGGCAGCCTCTTGAATTAAAAACAAGGGTGGAAAAGGTTATAATTGACGGAAAAGAGGCATATTCCCGTTAAAAAAGACTGAAATGTTAAAAAGCCTCCATATTTGACGATAATGCTCGGTATTTGTCGGAAAGTTATTGTCAGTTTTTGAAGGGATTGTATTTAGTTCGTCGAAGTTTACTATCATATAAAAGATTTTGAATAAATATGAGCAGATTATGTCAGGGGGTGTCAATGTGGGATATCAACGCCTGAACATTCTTGTCGTTGATGACCAGCCGGGAGTTCGTTATCTCTTAGACACCGTTGTCAGGGAAGAAGGTCATAATTCATACCTTGCCTCGAACGGGCTGGAAGCAGTTGAAATGGTAAAAAAAGTTAATCCCCACTTGGTTTTTATGGATATTAGGATGCCGGTGATGGACGGGACCAAAGCCCTTGAAAAGATCACCGAGTCCGGGTACCACCCTGCTGTTGTCATTATGACAGCCTTTACGGAAAAGGATGTCATAGACCGGGCTTACAGCATGGGGGCTGTCAAATGTATTATCAAGCCTTTCGATGTCGAAGACATCCGTAAGATAATGAGGGAAGCAGCCACTAAAAAACATTCCCAGGCGTCTGCGTTGTAACCGGTTGAATAGCCGGTTTTTTTAATACTACACAGGGGGGGCCGGGGGATTTCTTTCGATGGAAAACTATTGCTGGTTTTTTTGGAAAAATGTTGACAAACGACATTTTTTTCTTTAAAATTAAAGTACACTTAATTGGTGTACTTTAAGGCGGGATATCTAATGATCTTGAACCAAGCGACAGACTATGCATTTAGAGCCATACTCTACCTTGCCGGTCAAACCAGGGGAAAGGTGGTGGAAGCCCAGGCGATTGCCAGGCAGCAGGTTGTGCCGATGAGATTTTTACTTAAGATAATGCCGTCCCTGATTAAGGCAGGCATCGTCAAATCACAGCGCGGGGTAGGCGGAGGTTATTACTTAGCCAAAGACCCCAAAGATATTACATTTCTTGATGTGGTTGAAGCCGTCGAAGGCCCGATAGCTATTAACCGCTGCCTGGTCGACGAAAAATACTGCAGCAAACATGGTGCACCAACGTGCCAAGTACACCGGGCACTGGCAGATATCCAGGGAATACTCGTACTTGAATTGAAAAGTCACAATTTTGGCGATCTGCAGCACTAACATTTTTTTGGTTATAAACTATACCTTTTGGGTGAACAATAATTTGACAGGGGGTTAATTTTATGGATGCTTTGTTTTTGTCGAGACTGCAATTTGGCTTGACTGCATTTTTTCACTTCATTTTTCCGCCGCTTAGTATAGGCTTGGCCACGATTATCGCTGTAATAGAGTTGCAATACTTTAGAACAGGAAAGGAACTGTATGACAAAATGGCCAGGTTTTGGTTTAAGTTGTTTGCCATTACTTTTGCCATCGGAGTGGCCAGTGGCATAACCATGGAGTTCCAGTTTGGCACCAACTGGTCCCAGTATTCCCGATTTGTAGGTGATATCTTTGGAGCCCCGTTGGCGGCCGAAGGTGTTTTCGCCTTTTTCCTGGAGTCGACTTTTATGGGTTTACTGCTATTTGGCCGGGATAGGATTTCCAAAGCGATGCGGTTTTTTGCTTCGTTTTTTGTAGCCCTTGGGAGCACCTTATCTGCTTTTTGGATAATCGTAGCCAACTCCTGGCAGCAAACTCCCGCTGGCTTTAAGATCGAGGGCGGGCGAGCCGTCTTAACCGATTTCTTTGCCGCCGTATTCAATCCATCGACAGTTCCCCGGTACCTGCATACCGTTGATGCTGCTTACATAACGGGAGCCTTCTTTATGATGGGTATTAGCGCCTATTTTCTTTTGCGGAACAAAAACGTTGAAATTGCCAGGACATCTATGAAAATAGCCCTTATTTTCGCAGTAGTGGCTGTCCTAGCCCAAGGATTGCTAGGTGATTTGCATGCCAGGCAGGTGGCTGTAACCCAGCCAGCTAAGCTTGCCGCCTTTGAGGGAGCCTGGGAGTCAAGCTCCAACGCACCCTTAAACATCATTGGCCTACCCAATCCAGGGAAAGAGTCGACCAGTTTTTCCATAGGCATACCGGGGCTGTTGAGTTGGTTGGTTTACGGGGACTCCGGTGCAAGAATCCAGGGGCTTAAGGACTTCGCTGTGGCTGATAGACCCCCTGTGGCGGCTACTTATTGGTCATACAGGGCCATGATTCTGGCGGCCGGTTGGTTTGTGGTGTTAGTTCTTTGGGGAGCAATTTTGCTTAAGCGGGGCAGAGTGTACACCAACAGGAAGTTTCTTACAGCGGCATATTACTCTATGTTGATGCCCCTGGCGGTGAACGAAGCCGGATGGTTTGCCGCCGAAATTGGCAGGCAGCCATGGATAGTGCATGGTTTATTAAAAACCAGTGCTGCGGCATCACCCCTTCCGGCATACCAGGTCTTGTTGTCTATAATTCTCTTTGGCGCTGTTTATAGCGGACTGCTGGTTGTCTTGATAACTTTGGTGCGACGTGAAGTCCGGCAGGCTATGACCGGCGACTCCGAAGTTGCCGGGGTGGCAGGCGCCGGGTCCGGAATATCCCAGCCGGGGATGCCGGTTTAAGTTTCCGGTGTTTCTGTAACCGGGATAAAAACACGATAAAAGTTTTGCAGAAACATAATAAAACGGGGGTGACGATGGATGGATCTGAATACTGCGTGGTTTCTATTAGTAGGTGTACTGATAATCGGATATGCGATCTTGGACGGCTTTGACTTGGGGGTGGGGAGTTTATATTACCTCTTGGGTAAAACAAACGAAGAAAGAAAAGTTCTGCTTGGTTCCATTGGCCCGTTCTGGGATGGCAATGAGGTTTGGCTGTTAACCGGCGGAGGCGCGCTGTTTGCGGCGTTCCCCCTGGTATATGCCACAGTGTTTAGTGGGTTTTACCTGGCCATGATGCTAGTCCTTTTCGGCCTGATTTTCCGGGCTGTGGCCATTGAGTTTCGTAACCAGATTGATGAACCTGTCTGGCGCCAAAGGTGGGATTTCCTGTTCTTCGTGGGTAGTTTCCTCCCGGCCCTGCTCTTCGGAGTGGCAGTAGGTAATGTTGCCCAAGGGCTGCCCCTGGATAATGCATACAACTATACCGGCGGCTTTTTGGCCCTGCTCAACCCTTATGCCCTCCTGCTCGGGTTGCTGGGTTTGGCAGCCTTCCTGATGCAAGGGGTGACTTTTACGATGATGAAAACTGAAGGTACCTTGCAGAAACGGGCTGAAGGACTTTTCGGCACAATCTGGATCAGTTTTGTAGCCTTGTACCTGGCAGGCTCTATCTATACATATATTGTTGCACCAAGCCTATTTGATAATTACATTAGGTATCCGGTGCTGTATCTGGTCCCGTTCATTACAGTGGCCGGTATTGCTCTGGCACCCTGGGCTGTTAGATACGCCAGGTACGGAACGGCCTTTCTGGCCTCGTCACTCTGCATGGCTGGGATGATCTTAACACTGGCCCTGGGGATGTTCCCCAACTGGGTACCGGCTGTTGATCCCAACCTCAGCCTGACTATCTATAACGCGGCGTCCTCGCAGCTTACCCTAAAGGCTATGCTGATTATCGCTCTGGCAGGGGTCCCGATCGTACTGTTTTACACAATTTATGTATACAGGGTATTTAAGGGAAAAGTAAAACTTAATCAAGGCGGGTATTAGAGATTTTTGTGAGTAAATAATTATAATTACAAGGAGGAGTATATTATGGAATTAGTGATTAAAAATGAAATGGGAGTTACTAAGGGAACTGTTGTTGAAGAAGCAGTAAGCCAAAACTTTCGCGGTGAAACTATGGAGGTTGGTTTATATCTGGCCATGGCCCGGCAAGCGCAAAGGGAAGGATTTCCGGAAATCGCCGAGGTTTTAAAGACTATTGCTTTTGAGGAGGCAGCACATGCTGCCAGGTTTGCCGAATTAAACGGGCTGGTCAGCACTGAAACAAAAGTTAACCTGGAAAACATGCTACGCGGTGAGATTATGGCCAACAAAGGAAAACGTGAGGCCGCAGTCAAAGCCAAGGAAAATGGGATTGACGAAGCCCATGACGTCCTTGACGAATCTGCCAAAGACGAAGCCCGCCACGCCCAGGCCCTCGAGGGGCTGCTGAAGAGATACTTTGGATAAACGTGAACTGAGGAACAGGTGAAAAACCTGTTCCTCTTCCTTTTTACAGGGTAGTGAAAACAGGCCAACCTGGAATGTAGGTTGCTTTCAAAAATATTAGAGGGTCCGACTGTTTTGGAGGTTTTAAATTTCACACGGGGCAGAAGCCCCCATCTTTTTCGCTAAAACCGCTAACAGGCAAGCCCCGGTGTGAGCGCAAAAGCCCTTCTCCACCCTGTCGATCTGCCCTCTCCGGGAATCTTCCTCTATCTGCCTGAATACTGTCTATTAAAGACCAGTAGTGGCGAGCAAGACCGTTTTCCTTGCAACCGCGTACCGTCTCAGTTATAATTAGGCTAGAATTTTATGATAGAAAGGCAAATATTATGAAAGTCAAAGATTTCTCAGGCCGGGCGGTTATGACCATTTCCGGGAATAACCTGGCTGGCCAGTGATATAATATTAACCATTGACAGAGGAGCATAAAAATGGTATTAATCAGTGACAGCCCAGAAAAAACCATTGCCATAGGCCGGGCCTTGGGTAAACTTATGGGTCCCGGGAGCGTAGTCTGTGTTGAGGGTAACCTCGGGGCAGGCAAGACCCATTTTGCTAAAGGGGTAGCTCTGGGGATGGGCATAGATGAACATGTCACCAGCCCGACCTTTACTATTATTAACGAGTACGAGGGCAGGCTGCCTTTTTATCATGTGGATGCTTACAGGCTGGAAGATGACGAGGAAGCCTACGAACTAGGGCTAGAAGAATACCTTTATGGGACGGGAGTCACGCTTATCGAGTGGCCCGGCCGAATTGAAGGGGTGCTTCCGGACGAGTGCCTGAGGATAACTATTCTTGCGGGAGCCGGCGACGAGACCAGGGAGTTGGAGTTTACAGCCAGTGGCCGCAGCTATGATAAAATCCTTGAGAAACTGGCAGCAAGTTTTAACTAAGGAGTTGAAATCCAGTGTTCGTTCTGGGTATTGATACAGCCACCAAGGTAGCCGGAGCCGCCGTGGTTGGCGAGGAACGGCTAATAGCCGACAGGTACATTCATAACTTGAAGACCCACTCACAGATTATTATCCCGATGATCCGGCAGGTCATGGATGATGCCGGTATTAAACCTCATGACCTGCATGGAATTGCAGTCACGGGAGGGCCCGGTTCTTTTACCGGACTGAGGATAGGTATGTCTGTAGCCAAGACCATGGGCCTGGCTTTAAAAATACCTGTCATGGGTATACCTACCCTCGAGTTGCTGGCCTGGAACCTTTACCGGGTAGAAGGGTTAATCTGCCCTATTCTTGATGCCAAGAAGAACGAGGTTTACACATGTATCTACAAATCCATTGACAGCGGACTGGAGGAACTTATTAACCCCGCTGCTCTGAGTATAGAAAGACTAGTATCCGAACTTTCGGGGTATGAAAAGGAAAAGGTTAATTTCCTGGGGGACGGGGTTCCTGTCTTTGGCGATATTATCAGGGAAAAACTTGGGTCAAGGGCCCTATTTGGGACAATGATCAACAGTTTTCCCAGGGCTGCCGCCGTTGCTGAGCTAGGTCTTAGACAGTTAAAAAAGGAGCAGCCCGGCGACTCAACTTTCCTACAGCCGGTATACCTGAGAAAATCCGAGGCAGAGTTGACCTGGGAGCAAAAAATGGACATAATTAACGAGGGGAATTGTCATACGAAAGGATAGAGTATGGAGATTCGTTATGTTGCCATGAGAAACGCGCACCTTGACGGGGTCTTGAAAATAGAAAACCGGTCATTTCCCACACCGTGGTCCAGAATGGCATTCTCCCATGAAATTGCCGATAACGATTTCGCGTATTATATTGTTGCCCTGGTCGGGAATAAAGTGGTCGGTTATGCGGGAATGTGGGTAATCCTCGATGAAGGGCATATTACCACCCTTGCGGTGCATGAGTCGTATCGCAACAAGGGGGTTGGAGCCCGGCTGTTAAACGAATTAATCAATGATGCCAAACAGCGGGGATGCCTGAAGATGACTCTGGAAGTGAGGCCCTCAAACTTACCGGCCCTTGAACTGTATCAGAAAACGGGGTTTCTTTCCCATGGGGTCAGGCCGGGTTATTACGCGGACACCGGTGAGGACGCGATAATTATGTGGAAAGACCTGTACCCGGCTTCCTAGCCGTGTCAGAAAAGCATTTTTTGGGGTGGTCAGGTGAGAGAAAATATTATCCTTGGCATAGAGACATCATGTGATGAGACTTCCGCAGCTGTTGTGGCTGACGGTAAAAAAATCATGTCCAATATTATTGCATCACAGATTCCGGTTCACCGGAAGTTCGGGGGTGTTGTCCCGGAGATAGCTTCGCGGAAGCATGTTGAACTGATAAGCTCAGTTATTGGTGAGGCTTTGGAGGAGGCAGGGGTCACTTTTCAGGACATCTCGGCCGTTGCCGTAACATACGGTCCCGGTCTGGTGGGGGCGCTGCTGGTGGGGGTTTCTTCTGCCAAGGCTCTGGCTTACTCCCTGGAATTGCCCCTGGTTGGGGTGAACCATATAGAAAGTCATATCTATGCCAACTTTCTTGCCAACCCCGCCCTCAGGTTTCCTTTGATCTGCCTGGTAGTCTCCGGGGGTCATACTGACTTGGTTTACCTCGAAGGCCATGGCAAGTTCAGCCTGGTAGGGCGCACCAGGGATGATGCTGCCGGCGAGGCCTTTGACAAAGTGGCCAGGGCAATGGGGCTTGGATACCCGGGGGGGCCGCTTATAGACCGGCTGGCTGTTGACGGCGATCCCAAAGCGGTTGCTTTTCCAAGGGCCTACCTGGAGGGTGACAGTCTGGATTTCAGCTTCAGCGGCCTCAAATCATCGGCCCTGAATTACCTTAACAAGGCCGTTATGAAGGGTGATGATATCAATAAGGCGGATTTGGCGGCCAGTTTTCAACAGGCCATAGTTGACGTTTTGGTTGACAAGGCACTGGCTGCCGCAGTTCGGGTCGATGTGAAAACAATTTTGCTGGCCGGGGGGGTGGCCTCCAACTCCAGACTCAGGAAAGAACTTGATGTAAAAGCCGCCAATCGGGGTATCCGAATTGTCTACCCACCCCCAGTACTATGTACTGACAATGCGGCTATGGTTGCATGTGCGGGGTATTATAAATATATACGGGGAGAAGTCGCCCCCCTTAGTCTTAATGCGGTAGCAGGGCTTAAACTGGGTGCGGATCGATACTAGCTCTACTGCCCGGCTATAATGAAGAATGGTTGTTTGAGAAAAAAAGAACACCTGTTTTGTGGATGAACTAAAACTGTGGATAATGTGGATAACTCTGTTGATAACTTGAAAATAGAGCAGTTTTCAATGTGTAAAACAAATTCGGCTTGAAGAACACACGCAATTGTGGATAATGTGCAAAAGCCGCGTACATCCAGACCGGACAAAGAGTTTTCTGTGGGCAACACTGTGGATAAAAGAGGGGGTAATAACATTTGCTGCCATATCTTTTTAAACTTGGCCCTTTAACGGTATACCCCTGGGGCGTCACTCTTAGCATTGCTATTCTGCTGGGAACCCTTGTGGCTACAAAACTGGCCAGAAAAATAAATATGAATTCCGACCAAATCCTCGACCTCGCCATTGTACTGATCATTGGTGGTGTAGTAGGGGCCAGGTTGTTCTATGTTTTCGTTTACGAACCGGCCCGGTACATAAAAGAACCTTTACAAATATTTGCCTTGTGGAACGGCGGTATGGTTTATTACGGGGCTTTGATAGGCGGGTTTGTCACCGGCACATGGTATGTACGGGAAAAAAAGCTGCCCTTCTGGTCCCTGGCCGATGTTGTAGCGCCCCCTTTGGCTTTAGGCTACGGAATTGTCAGGATAGGGTGCTTTCTAAACGGCTGTTGTTACGGAAAACCGACAACATCATCCATCGGTGTCATCTTTCCTTACCTTGAGGGGACACCGTATCTTGATCAGGTACCTCGTTATCCCACCCAACTGTTTTCCTCCCTGATTGGGTTTATACTTTTCGGGCTGCTTTTGTATTTATGGAGGAAGAAAAGGTTTGACGGGCAGGTATTTTTGGTCTTCTTGATAATGTACACAATAGGTCGTTCGGTGGTGGAGTACTTCCGGGAAAACCTATTGGTGTTTGGGCCTGTTACAGTGTCCCAACTTGTAAGCATTTTGATTATTATCCCGGCGGTATATTTTTATTGGCGGCGCAGCCGCAAGACCGAAAAAAAACCCTTCCGGGGTGACCAAAAATGAAGACCGCCCCAAAACACTTATCTATGAGTCTGCATCAAGGGCAAATATCTTGCCCTTAACTTCTGTCTGCAATGTGAAGTGTGTTTTTTGCAGTCGGGATGGGATGAGTTATGGGAATACACGACCTCCCTGGCGAACGGTTTACCGTGTCCGGTTACGATAGAGCCGCCGGTGATAAAGGACCTCCAACCACGGGTCAGGGGTGTCATCCGGAGTTCTCCTGCCGGCATGGCGGGTCTCCGGAAAGACGACATTATCAATTCAGTTGACGGGAATCAATGCATATCCCGGGTTGACGCTTTTTTCAAGGTAAGGTCTCTATAATGTCGGCGGGCCTCCTGACAGTGCCCGATTTTCTGGCGGCTGTCACCCAAACCCGAAACTATCATACATCTTCCGGTACGCGGGCGTCGCGGGCCCCGCAGGTTTTGTTTGTACCGGCAGTGGAAGTTATCTGAATTTTTTCCGTGTCCAAGGAAGGAATTCGGCTGGTTTTTGTTGAAATGTTTAAAAATTTCCCAGAGCGTTATCTAGAAAGTATACGACGAAGCAGAAGTATACAAAGGAGCAATATCTATTAGAGAGAAGGGGAGAACACCGATGTTACATCCGGAAATCGAGTCAATGCCAAGGGAACAACTGCAAAAGCTCCAGTTTGAGAAACTGAAGAAAACCGTCGAGCGGGTATATGAAAATGTCCCGTTTTACAAGCAGAAATTCCAGGAGAAGGGTCTTCTGCCCGGTGACCTGAAATCCTTTGATGACCTTAAACTGTTACCTTTTACCGTAAAGCAGGACTTGCGCGATAACTACCCCTTTGGTTTGTTTGCCGCACCCATGTCGGATGTCGTGAGGGTTCACGCATCTTCGGGCACTACTGGAAAACCGACGGTAGTCGGGTACACCCAGAATGATATTGACGGCTGGTCCGATATCATTGCCCGTTGTGTTGCCATGGCCGGCGGGGGAAAAGGGGATGTAGTCCAGGTAGCATACGGCTATGGTTTGTTCACCGGTGGGTTAGGGCTTCATTATGGGGCTGAACGGCTCGGGGCCGCTGTCATCCCTATTTCCGGCGGAAATACAAAGCGCCAGTTAATGCTTATGGAGGACTTTGGGACGACAATCCTTTGCTGCACACCTTCATATGCCCTGTTCCTGGCGGAAGAGGCCAGGGAGCACGGGATAGACCTGATAAATGGTAAAATCAAAGCCGGTATCTTCGGTGCCGAGCCGTGGTCCGAAAACATGCGTAAGGAACTGGAAAAAGGTCTCGGGATCAAAGCCTATAACATCTACGGTTTGAGCGAGATAATGGGGCCGGGGGTTTCCATGGAATGTGAATGCCAGTGCGGGATGCACATTATGGAAGATTTCTTCATTCCCGAGATTATTGACCCGGACACCGGAGAAACATTACCTTACGGGGCCAAGGGTGAACTCGTTTTTACAACTATAACTAAAGAGGCTTTTCCGCTGTTAAGGTACAGAACCAGGGACATTTCTGTGTTGAGAGAGGAAAAATGTGATTGTGGTCGAACCTTTGTGAGGATGGAAAGGGTCATGGGACGTACTGATGATATGCTTATTATTCGCGGAGTAAACGTATTCCCTTCCCAGATTGAAAGCGTTTTGCTGGAAATCGGGGAGACAGAACCCCACTACTTACTGGTGGTTGACAGGCAGGGAAACCTTGACAATCTTGAAGTCTGGGTTGAAGTATCAGAAAAGATGTTCTCTGACGAGGTTCGTAAGCTCGAGGAACTGGAGAAGAAACTCCGCCACGAAATTGCCAGCCTGCTGGGGATTTCAGCTAAGATTAAACTGGTTGAACCAAAGACTATCCCCCGGAGCGAAGGTAAGGCAAAACGTGTGGTTGACAAAAGGGAACTGTAATCGAATTGAAGTAGGTTAACCTGAAATAGGAGGGAAGTTTATGAAAGTACAACAAATTTCGGTTTTTCTCGAAAACAAGTCTGGCAGACTGGCAACATTAACTGAAGTTTTAGGTGAGGCTGGAATCAATATCAGGGCTTTGTCAATTGCGGACACCTCTGATTTCGGCATCCTCAGGCTAATTGTTAGCAACCCGGCAAACGCTCTTAAAGTGCTTAAGGAGGCCGGGTTTACCGTGAGCATAACCGATGTTATTGCCGTAGAGGTGAAAGATGAACCGGGCGGTCTGGCAGTTGTCCTCAAAGCACTGGAAATGGCCGGCATCAATATAGAATACCTTTACGCCTTTCTGGAAAAATCGTCTAATGATGCTTTGGTTGTCTTTAGAGTGGAACAGATTGATGACGCCTTGTCTTTATTAGCGAAGAACAACATAAACGTGTTAAAAGGTGAGGATGTTTACAAATTGTAATTATTTTGGGATGACCGTTTTTCTCTGCGGGAAATCCCCTTTTTATACGCAGGCCCCTGAGCCCTGAAAATGGATAGGTTGGAAGATATAGCATTGTTCTAAGCACTACTTTGTGGTATTATAAAAAAGAACGACTGCCAAGGAGGGATGCAGTTGAGAAAACACCTGCCGTTGATGACTCTTATTGTTGTCGTGGTAATGGTTATAGGCTACCTTGGGTTCACTTCCTTGACTAAAAAGAAAACCCAGCCAACAGTTAGGGACAAAATTCCACCAGCCCAAATAGCGGGGGATGACAGTTCTGCGGGTACTCCTTCAAAGAGCGGGGATATGGAAAAGAAAGTTTCCCCTCAGGCTATTGAACAGGCAAGCGTACCCAATGCAGATACCAAATCGGGAGAACTGATTGTTTGGGGAGAGATTAAAGCAGTAGATGTGGATAAATGGGTTCTCACTATCGACCAGCAGATGGACGATAACAGTGTGAAGATTAACCCCAACGTTCCTGTTAATAAAAACGCCATTATTCGAAATAAGAAGGAAGTGATTTCCCTGGCTCAGGTGAAGCCGGGTGATTCTGTAGGAATCATAGTAACCAAAACCAGACAAGCTAGAGCAGTACTGGTTAATTATTAGTGAGAAGGCGCCCCGCCGGGGGCGCTTGTTTTTACAGAAATTACCTCTAAAGTAATCGGACTGAAAACCCGATATTGATATAAAGTAGTTTGTCCATTTTGTGTGGCGTCACCTATTTCCGATAATGGCAAACCTACCGAAAGGCAGGGACGCAAAGCCACGGGTCTAAAGCATATCAGCGAGCTGATAATGCCATGACAGCCGGGCTGCCGAAGATTCATGGGTTTACTTTTCAGCCTGTCTTCGGCTAATCGGTCCGGAAACAGGCTTTATTGTTTTCCGGGGACAAAAAACGGTAGAAAGGAGGTTGAATGGCGATGGCTGTTTCCACTGTTTTCAGGCAATTACTTGCCGTGCTGTTTGGTGCGTTTGCCTGGTGGTATTATTATACAGTGGAACCGTTCCCGTTCTATCCGCAGTGGGTGGGCATAATCTTTGCAGCCTTTATTATTACCCTGGTTGTGGCAATTATTTCAGAGAACATTATGCTGGGACTGGTTATAATTACATTGGTATATGTAATTTACGGTCCAGGACTGACCTGGTCAGTGAACCAGTTTATCCCTTTATTTGGCGGAGTAACCGCAGCCAGTGCTGTATGGAAAATCATATAAGTAAACGTATCAAGCTTGGACACCGGTCTAAGCTTTTTTTTTCGGCAAAACATCGGCAAAACAATTGTAAGTAATACTTTATAATAGGTTTTCTTTTGCCATAAAATAAAATATAATAATAATGTGTTTTCTGTACTACAGGAATAATGAATACGTTTTTTAATCGAAAGGCACAGGTGATAGCCAATGTCTCAGAGGGTTTGGGAAGTTATCAAAGATACGGTCCAGGTTATATTCTTTGCTCTTATCCTTACATTTGTTTTGCGCAGTTATGTCGTAGAGGCCCGTGGAATCCCGACAGGTTCCATGATACCCACGCTGGCGATAGGGGATAAACTTCTGGTAGATAAAATAGTCTTCAAATTTAACAGCTTGCATCATAAGGATATTGTAGTTTTTGCGCCTCCACCTGAAGCCCAGATTGGGTCAGTCAAAACCGATTTTATAAAAAGAATCATTGGTCTTCCCGGTGATACTATCCAGGTTACAAGTGGAACGGTTTTTGTTAACAATAAACCCCTGACCGAACCGTATATCGCCCAAAAACCCAATTACAACTACGGGCCTGTCACCGTTCCTGAGGGGTCGGTATTCGTTATGGGGGACAACCGTAACAACAGCTTTGACAGCCACGCCTGGGGGTTTTTGCCCGTTGAGAATATAAAGGGCAGGGCATTTTTCAGGTATTGGCCTGTTAACAGGGTGGGCCCAATAGAAAAGCCTTCGCCTAGTCAGGGAACTTAATAGTAACGTGTTCATTAACAAAAGCGGTTGCGCCAAATTGCTGCAACCGCTTTTTTTTACCTTTTGATGGCACGCAGGGCCGGCAACCGTATCTGATAATGTATATAGTCAAGTGTATATGCCCCCTGCCGCCAGCACAGGTAATAATGATAGTGCAGTCGGACCCAAGGAACCACCTAAGGGAAAAGTTAAAAACGAAGCAAAACAGGTGGCCAAAAAGGAAGAGATAGCTAAGAAAAAGGTAGTTGTCAGCAGCCTTTCTACGTTTTGCCCGGAAGGAAATCTAAGTTTGAACACGAAATATATTACCATCGCCTTGAGATTGTCCTGGTTTCGGAACCTTCTATGGGAAACTGGATTGGCGTAAAATGGATGGAAAAGAAAAATAAAAAGGGGTATCGTTTATGAAGAAACAGCTCAGAAAAGAAATCATTGCTGCCCGGATGAGCCAGCCTCAGGAGGTGGTTGCTAAAAAAAGCGCTCGTATTACCGAGAAAGTAAAAAGCTTACCCGAATTTGAAAAAGCGGGTTTGATTATGTTTTACCTGGACTTTAGAAATGAGGTTGCAACCGGTGAGCTAATCAAGTATTGCCTGGAAAACGGCAAGAGGGTGGTAATTCCCATCACCGACACAAAAAACACCAGGCTTATTCCTTCCGAGCTCAAAGATTTTCCGGGGGATCTTACTCCCGGGACATGGGGTATTATGGAGCCCAAGCCCGAGTGCGTAAGGCCTGTTGAGCCAACCGCCATCGACTTTGTGATTGTGCCGGGAGTCTCTTTTGACGCCGGGGGCAACCGGCTCGGCTACGGGGGCGGTTTTTATGACCGGTTCCTGAGGCAGACAAGACCTGATACTGTCTTTGCCGCGCTGGCTTTTGAACTGCAGATCAGGGATGATGTCTGTCCAGAGGAGCATGATTATCCGGTGCATTATGTGGTTACCGAAGACCGGGCAATAAAGTGTAAACAGGGCTCTTGAAAAACGGTGTCAACTGTGTTTCACCGGAATAATCCTGTCCCAGGTGAATATAGTAAGGGGCTGTCCCATAAGCAAATGGGGCAGCTTTCTATTTAGTCGTGAAAGCACCGTGAGTGACAGATATGTTCCTACAGGACGGCAACAATTCAGCTTGTTACCGGCTCCCGCATCCGCGGATCGCCGACAAGCGGATATCAGACTCGTCCTTCCGGAATA
>JAJZQD010000046.1 GCA_021847735.1 Bacillota bacterium
AAGAATTATATTTTCGTTTGTGTCGGGAATCCTAGAAATCATATAGGTGGTTGTTTATACAAACCTTCCGGTTTTTTCTCTTTTTACTCACTGCAGCCTGCTCCACACAGCCTGCTCCGGTTGCTTGTCCGGCATAGTATTTCGTGGTATAATTATATGTTAAGAAATCCTAATTTAAGAGGTACTGTGTGGCAAAGCTAAAGAACAAGTACAGGTTTGTCTGCCAGGAATGCGGCCACGAAGAGCCCAAGTGGTGCGGGCGTTGTCCTGGCTGTGGCAAATGGAATTCAATGATTGAGGAACTTAATCCGGGGAAAGGGTCCAGAGACCCCCACTTTCCCGAATCGAAACCCGTATCTATTACTCAGGTGTCAGATATTGCCGAACAAAGAATGAGTACAGGCATCGGTGAACTCGACCGGGTGTTAGGCGGCGGGGTAGTCCCCGGTTCTATGATATTGATAGGGGGGGACCCCGGTATCGGCAAATCAACCCTGGCTTTACAGGCTGCTTCAGAAATAGCCGGGGCCCAAGGGGTTTCTTTGTATGTCACCGGCGAGGAATCGGTCCAACAGACAAAAATGAGGGCCGCCCGGCTGGGGGTTATCACAGACAACCTGTATGTCGTAACAGAAACCTCTTTGGAACGGATTGAGGGCCATGTGAAACAATGTACCCCCGAATTAATTGTTATTGATTCAATCCAGACGGTTTTTACTGAAGGTATTTCCTCTGCCCCGGGGAGTGTGGCTCAGGTCAGGGAATGTACCGGTTTTCTTATAAAAATGGCGAAATCCCAGAACATCCCGGTCATAATTGTGGGACATGTGACGAAAGAAGGTTTTCTTGCGGGGCCGCGGGTCCTTGAACACATGGTAGACGCCGTCCTGTATTTTGAAGGGGAGCGGCACCATACATTCAGAATTCTCAGGGCGGTTAAAAACAGGTTTGGTTCCACTAATGAAATTGGCGTTTTTGAAATGGGGGAGCACGGTCTGACCGAAGTGTCAAACCCTTCGGAAATGTTTCTGGCGGAGCGGCCTACCGGTGTTTCCGGTTCGGTGGTGGTAGCTGGGATGGAAGGCACCAGACCTGTCCTGGTAGAGATTCAGGCCCTGGTGAGCCCCAGCAGTTTTGGCAATCCCCGCAGGATGACCAGCGGGATAGATTATAACAGGGTAAACCTTATTATGGCGGTTCTGGAGAAAAGGGTCGGGATGCACCTGGGTAACCAGGATGCCTATGTTAATGTGGCCGGAGGGGTGAGGCTTGATGAACCGGCAGTGGATCTGGGTGTTGCAGTTGCTGTAGCTTCCAGCTTCAGGGATACACCTGTCGACCCGTTCACCGTTGTGCTCGGCGAAATCGGCTTGACCGGGGAGGTAAGGGGGATTGGTCAGACGGCCAAAAGAATACACGAAGGAACCAAGATGGGTTTTACGACCTTTATTGTTCCAAATGCTAATTTGAACCAGTGCAGAGACATTGCCAAAATTAGAGTAATCGGAGTGGAAAAGGTGAGCGAAGCCTTTGACATAGCATTGGGGGTGAGTGATTGAAGGACGAACAACTACTTGATGGAGAGTTTCTTAAGGCTATCAGGGTATTGGCGCCGGGTACTATCCTGCGGGAGGGACTGGAAAACATCCAGAGTGCCCGCACGGGTGCCCTGATAGTGATTGGCGACACTCCCCAGGTTTCGGAGATTATTGACGGGGGGTTCGAAATAAACGCAGACCTCACTCATGCCAACATCTACGAACTGGCCAAAATGGATGGCGCCATCATCTTGACAGCTGATGCCAAAAGGGTCTTGTTTGCCAACACCCAGCTAATTCCTGACCCTGCTACTCCTTCGGCGGAAACCGGGATACGCCACAGAACGGCTGAAAGGGTGGCGCGCCAGACCGGGTCAATGGTTATTTCCATTTCCCAGAGAAGAAACGTAATCACAATTTATAAAGGGACGGGAAAATATGTCCTCAGGGATATTGGAGTTATTTTGACTAAGGCCAACCAGGCAGTGCAAACTCTGGAAAAATACAAGGTAGTGCTTGACAAAGCCCTGGCAACCCTAAGCACTCTCGAATTTCAGGACCTGGTCACCCTTTATGACGTTGCCAAAGCCATCCAGAGGACCGAAATGGTGGTGCGAATTGTTAAGGAGATTGAGACATATATCGGGGAACTTGGGATTGAAGGCCGCCTGGTAAGCATGCAGTTAGATGAGTTAATCGCCAATGTGGAAGATGACGGGCTGCTGATTATTGAGGACTACTATTTACATGCGGACAAGCATCCCGAAGAAGTGCTGCACACCATTGGGCAGTGGGATGCCGAAGATTTATTGGACTTATCTTTAATATGCCGGGCCCTGGGATATACGGGCAGTTCCAGCATCTTAGATGAGTCTGTTTCCCCGCGGGGGTACAGAATTTTAAATAAAATACCCAGGCTGCCGTGGCCGGTAATCAAAAATCTGGTAGAGACATTCGGGTCACTTCAGAGAATCCTTAACGCCTCCATTGAAGAACTTGATGACGTTGAAGGTATTGGGGAAGTCAGGGCCAAAGCCATCAAGGAAGGCTTGAAACGGTATAGGGACCAGATATTGCTGGACAGACACCACTGGTAATGGGATGTTGAGTGCGCAGTTCTCGGCGCTTTAGCGCATAGAAATGCGGCCTGCCCCTTGCGGGGAAAAGCGGCGTCTAGCTGCGTCAAAAATTTGACCGTGACCTGGGAGTACAAGTACGCCTCCGGCCACGGTCAAATTTTTTCCTTGCTATACTCGCTTTTGAACATCCCGGAAGTCGGTTTAACTTGGCTTTGTAACTCAAACATTTAAGCCGTAACCTCGGAGTACATGCCACATTCGCCGTGGATGGCGAGGCACTGGGAGGCCGCGGATAGCCAGGCGCGGTGGTCCGAAAGAAATAAGGAAAAGACAGGTAATTACACCTGTCTTTTGTTAATTAAGTATTAAATATTATATCCGTCATATAATTATGTGAAGTTAAAGAATCTGAGGGTGGAAAGTTTCTTGTGTTCTTTGATGAATATGTCATAGAGGTTGAGGTCCAGATGGTTGCACAAGGCCGCCAGGTAAAACAGGTCTCGCCCTATTTCAGCTTCCACAATTTCCTGGCAGTTGGGGCACAGTTGGCCATTCAGGTGTGAATCAATATAACCCTTAAGTTCCGAAATCGAGATATTGTTGGGCACACTTCTTTTTTCGGCATTTACCTTTATACACCCACAGCTGGTTACCGCTTTGGTAACGGCCCGGTTTATCCGGGCGGAGGCTTCCTGAAGCTTGCTCAACACATCAAGAATACTTTGGTGGCGGATCAACAGTTCGGAGACGGTGTTTTGAAACTCGTCACATAACAAATCCTTCATTGGTGTCCCCCCTGGCGTTGCTAAATTAGAAAATACTTCCTGAATTCATTATACTTAGGTTAATCTCGTCCTGTCAATGTGATATAGACAAAGTTGGAATTTTATACTAGTTTTTTAAAACCGGGAGGATATCAACCTGTCTCCGGAGACACGTCCCCCGTGCCAGCAGGCAAATTTAAGCGAAAAGAGCAGATGTTTAACCAAAAAATATTATTGACATACTGGAAAAGGTTGTGATATAATACATATTTATTTGACACTTCATGTAATTTTGTGCTATACTTATATGGAAACGCTCTGTTAGGAGGTTTATCATGTTTAATATAGGCGATAAAGTGGTTTACCCTATGCATGGGGCCGGTGTTATCGAGGCCATAGAGGAACAAGAGATTCTGGGTGAGATGCGCAAATATTACATTATGCGGATGCCCATCGGAGATATGAAGGTGATGATTCCGACCAATAATGTTAAAGAGATCGGACTTCGCCAGGTTATCGACGAAGACGGGGTCCAGAGGGTTCTCACCATCCTGCATGACAAAAGCAACACCATGTCCCAGAACTGGAACCACCGGTACCGCAATAATCTGGAGAAGATTAAGAGCGGAGACATATACGAGGTGGCTGAAGTTGTGAGAAATCTCATATTGCGGGAACAGGAAAAAGGTTTATCTACCGGCGAAAGGAAAATGCTGGAGAATGCCAGGCAGATTCTCATTAGCGAGCTTGTTCTGGCTAGGGGGACTGAAGAGGAAAAGATCGAGCTAATGCTTGATGCTGTTTTTGCTTAACAATACGTCAGGTCTCTGGCGTTTTCTTTCTTTAGGCCGGTTTTAGCGCAGAGATTGCCGGGAGGCACAAGCTTGTTCTTGATACTACGATATTAGTTGGCGTATAATGGAACTATCAGATTCATAAGCTATTGGGGAAAGGAGGTGAAAGGATGTTTCGCAGGGTTTTACGTGTTATATTGATTTTATTGTTTACAGGTGCAGGTATTGGTTTAAGCTACTATTACCTGCCCGACAAATTAGCCGGATTTGTAATAGATACAGCGGCTAAGCACTATGGGGTAATCGGTATTATTTCGGTTCTCAGCGGGTTTTTGGGGGTAGTTTTGGCGCCCGGTATCGTCGAAAAGATAGTTCAGCTTACTTCCTGGCTGGAACAAAGGCTCAACAGGATGTCTATCCAAGAGATTATCGGAGGCGCCATTGGTTTAATAATCGGACTTATTATAGCTACTTTATTAGGTACTGCCGTTTCATGGCTGCCTTGGGTTTGGATTGGCGGAGTGTTAAAGGTTGTCGTTACTTTGATGTTAGGTTATCTGGGTGTTAGTGTGGGGACGAAGAGGAAAGAAGAACTTCTTGGTTTTCTGCCCCGTTTTGGCAGGGATAAACCTACCAAAACAGAGGCTAAACAACCTCAGCCGTATAAGATACTTGACACCAGCGTAATAATTGACGGCAGGATAGCCGATATCTGTAAAAGCGGTTTTATTGAGGGGACGCTTATTATTCCCAATTTCATCCTGGAAGAATTAAGACACATCGCGGACTCGTCAGATTTGTTAAAGAGAAACCGGGGCCGCAGAGGTTTGGATATTTTGAATAAAATCCGAAAAGAACTTGATGTAATGGTACAGATTTACGAGCGGGACTTTGAGGAACTGTCCGAAGTGGACAGCAAATTGGTAAAGCTGGCCCAGGTGTTAAAGGGAACGGTCATTACCAACGACTATAACCTCAATAAGGTTGCTCAGCTCCAAGGCGTGAAAGTACTTAATATCAACGAACTTGCCAATGCCGTAAAGCCTGTCGTTTTACCCGGTGAGGAAATGACAGTTCAGGTAATTAAAGACGGCAAGGAGTCCGGACAGGGAGTTGCTTACCTGGACGACGGGACAATGATTGTTGTTGACGGTGGGAAAAAATATATCGGCCAGACCATGGGTGTTATAGTAACCAGTGTTTTGCAGACTGCCGCCGGTCGGATGATATTTGCCAAACCCGGTTTGGGGGACAAGAAATCCGTTGATCAGGATACTCCACCCTCCTATAATGAGGTGAACATAGTTGGATAAGATTAAGGCGATTATACCAGCAGCCGGGCAGGGCAGGAGGATGAAAAGTTATCTTAACAAACAGTTTATGCTTCTCCAAGGTATGCCCATTATTGTGCATACCTTGAGAGTCTTTCAGGCAGCTGACATAATTAGTGATATAGTGCTGGTATGCGGGGCTGGGGAAGAGGAGTATTACCGGAAGGAAATTCTACTTAACTATGAAATAACTAAACCGACAGTCGTTGTTCCGGGGGGGAAGGAACGCCAGGATTCCGTTTACCGCGGGATATCAACCATTTCCGACGATGGCGGGTATGTTGTGATCCACGACGGGGCCAGACCCCTTGCCACTGTTGACTTAATTAACAGGATAGCCGAAGAGGTTGTGCTGTCCGGCGCAGTTGTGGCCGGGGTTCCGGTGAAGGACACCATTAAGAGGACCGATGCCGGGGGGTTTATTATTGATACCCTTCAGCGGGAAAGACTCTGGCACATTCAGACCCCTCAGGCCTTTAAGCTTGACCTGATCAAGCTGGCCCATGAGCAGGCAAAAGGCGCGGATTATTACGGGACCGATGATGCCACACTGGTGGAACGGATGGGAGTCGGTGTCAGAATAATTCCCGGTTCATATGAGAACATTAAGATTACCACTCCCGAAGATATTATCGTTGCGGAAACGATATTACAGGGGAGGGAAAAGCGTTGAGATTTGGGATAGGTTATGATGCTCACAGGCTGGTGAGCGACCGCGATTTGGTCCTTGGCGGGGTTGTGGTCCCTTATGAATTAGGCTTGGCCGGCCATTCTGATGCGGACGTGCTTACCCATGCCATTATGGACGCGTTGTTGGGTGCCGCTGCGCAAGGGGATATCGGAAGGCATTTTCCCGATTCGGACCCGCAGTATAAAGGTGCTTCAAGTCTCCGCTTGCTTCAGCACGTGCTTGCGATTATAGATGGTGCCGGGTTTAAAGTCCATAATGTAGACAGCGTTATCGTGGCCCAAAGACCGAAACTTGCCCCTTACATAAACAATATGGTTAAGAACTTGGCAGACACCTTGAAGGTAACGGTATCACAGGTCAATGTGAAGGCAACTACCACCGAGGGATTAGGGTTTACCGGAACAGGTGAGGGTATTGCAGCATATGCTACTGCCAGCTTAAAGGAGGGTTAAGCTTGAGAAAGTGGGTTGTCCCCTTGATGTGTTTAATGCTGTTAGCGACAGGAGGATGCATAGGTAAGGGGGACAAAGAGTCTCCGGCCCCCGAAAACCCCAAAGCCGAAGTCCAACCCGGGAAAATTCAGTTTGAACCCTATGATATCAGTAAAGCGCCGGGGAACATTGCGGCAGAGGCGGAGAAGAACAAGACTAGGGAGACCGCCTCTTTCCTGGAGGGCGGCGGCCGATTTTGGCTTTTGTTGACCAGGGGCCAGAAACCAACCGGGGGGTATGATATTCAGGTTACCGAGGTCTACCTGGATGTCCTGGACAACGGGCATACCGTGCTTAAAGTCTCATATAAACACGTTGACCCCGCCCCTGGCCAGGTTGTAACTCAGGTTTTAACCTACCCGGTAGAATTAGTCTTGTTAAAAGACCTGAAAGTGAAACCGGATGAGGTTATCTTTAAATTAGTCGGTAAAGTGCCGCCTAAAGTCAATATGAGCGGGGTTTCAGACAGCTTTAGGGTCAGTGTTCCCAAAGCGGGCGATGTGGTAACCAGTCCGATTAAAGTGGTGGGCAAGGCCCGGGTGTTTGAAGCGGCTTTCCAGGTAAAGCTGGAAGATATCCATGGCAATACTCTGGCGGAGACTAACGCTATGGCCTCCAAAGGTGCACCGGAATGGGGAGATTTCAAGTTGTCTGTTGCGTACAAACCTGCCAAAGAGGAACGGACGGGGATGCTTAAGGTGTATGCCTTAAGCCCCAAGGACGGTTCAGTGCTGGACATGGTTACTATTCCCCTGAAGCTTAAGTAAATCAGAAAACACCATAAATCGGAAGGTTTGCCGCGGGCAAACCAACCATTTTACGCCCCCTGGCCTGAAGCTGGGGGTTTTTGTGTCTGGCAGTAAACAGTTAAACTACCATTAACTAATGCATAAAACACTCTCATTTGAGGCACTATTTGACCAGATGAGATTATTTTAAGGAGGGCAAAAACCTTGGCAATTGTTGAAATAAGTGTACTCCCCATGGGAACGGACCAGCCCAGTATAAGCAGTTATGTGGCAGCATGTTACCAGGCATTGGAAAATGAAACCCAGTTAAAGCACCAGCTTACACCAATGTCCACCATAATTGAAGGGGACCTGGACAAAATTATGGATGCCGTGAAAAAGATGCATAAGGTGCCTTTTAATGAGGGTGTACAGAGGGTGGTAACTACCGTTACCATAGATGAAAGGACTGATAAATCACTGTCCATGGAAGCCGCGGTAGAATCGGTTATAGAGAGCACCCGTTAAAATGAAGCATTTCTTTAAAAATAAGTGAGCTTAAAATAGTAGGGTAAAGCCCTACTTTATTTTTCAGGGACTGAAGTGATGTGGTGGATAAGATTGTAGTCATTGGAATCGGAAATATATTAATGAAGGATGACGGTATCGGGCCGAAGCTGGTGCAGCGTATCCGGAGGGCTGCGTCCCGCATCGGTGTCCGGTGTATCGAGACAGGAACTCTGGACCTGGCTGTAGTCGCTGAGATAGCAAATGCCGACGGTATGGTGGTAATTGATGCAGTTGACTTTGGAGGCACGGCGGGGCAGGCAGTACTCCTGGACGAAAATGACCTCCTGGCAGTATCGGGGAACAACTTGTGGTCGGCGCACCAATTCGGACTTGTGGAAGCATTACAAATAGCAAAAAACCAAAAAAGGCAGACGGTGGTTAAAATAATAGGAATTCAACCCGCAGAAATAGACTGGGGTTTGGAACTCTCAGCCAGTCTACAGGAAAATATGCCCATACTGGCCGGAATTGTGATGAGTCAGGTTCACCTATTGAAGGGATGAAAAACGTGAGGGGGATTAATCCGGAAATGAAAAAGAAGCTGTATTATCTAATAGTTGGCATCGCCGCAGTGTTTTTGCTGGCCATACCAGGCCCCATATTTGCCGCCTACTCACGGGTAATTACCTTCGGCGCGGATTTAACCAGGGCTCAGAAAACAATGCTGGCGGCGGAATTTGGCGTGAACCTTGCCCAATCTACCGTTCCTGTCGTTGATGTGACAAACTCCGAAGAGCGAAAATATTTGGAGGGGCTGGTACCTGACAATGTTATAGGCAACCGGGCTATTTCATCGGCTTTGGTGGAGATGCTGCCAGTATCGGAGGGAATTAGGGTGGAGACGCGAAATATTACCTGGGTTACCACCAACATGTATGCCAATGCCATGGCTACGGCCCGGGTTAAAGATGCCCGGGTTTCCGTGGCTGCTCCCTTTCCGGTTTCCGGTACGGCCGCCCTCACGGGAATCTTTAAGGCCTTTGAACAGGCTACCGGAAAGTCCCTTGGTGACCGGTCTAAAAGGGTGGCTAACGAAGAACTGGTTCGGACGGGCAACCTAGGAAGGGAGATCGGCAAAGACAATGCCGCAAAGTTAATAATGCTGGTTAAGGAGCGGGTGGTTGCCGAAGGGGCTAAAGACCCCCAAAAAATCAGACAGATTATTATTAATGTGGCGGGTGACCTCAATATAACCCTAAATAACCGCCAAATTGATGAAATCACTACCCTAATGCAAAGAATTGGCGGTTTAAACCTGGAGGCCAGGGATCTTACCAGCCAATTGTCGGAGTTGAGAGCCGAAGTTGAGCGCACTATCACGAAACGGCCGGAGTTAAAGGGCCTTCTACAGCGGTTGCTGGATGCGTTAAGCCGGCTAATAGAGCAGATCAGGTCATTGGTTTTGGGCAAAGGATAGACCAGGACCGGTGGAATACAGATAAACTTTTGCCTTTATTTCACAGCGGAACCTGGGGAAATAAGGGCTTTTTAAATGGAAGGTTTCCGGTTGCCTCCGGGGCAGGGTAAATGGTATAATGTGTTAGAGTTTGGCTATTTTACGAGGAGGATTCTTGATGGACAGTTCTGTGAGAGTCAGATTTGCGCCCAGTCCAACGGGGCCATTACATATAGGTGGGGCACGGTCAGCCCTGTTTAACTGGTTATTGGCCAGAAATTACGGGGGCCAGATGATAGTCAGAATAGAAGACACCGATCTGGAAAGGTCAAGTTTGGAGTCGGAAGAAAACATCCTCGATTCATTGATATGGCTTGGCCTGGACTGGGACGAAGGCATTAAAAAGGGCGGTGAAAACGGCCCATACCGTCAGACAGAACGGCTGAATACATATACCGATGCGGCCCAAAAGCTTTTGGCGGCGGGACAGGCCTATTACTGCTACTGTACCGAGGAAGAGTTGGAAGCTGAGAGGCAGGTTTGTTCCGCCAAAGGCGAACTGCCCCGTTACCTGGGAAGATGCCGGAGCTTGACCGATGAAGACAGGAGCAGGCTTGAAGCCGAAGGCCGGAAGAAGGTAATACGGTTCAGGGTTCCCGACAATGAGGACATTGTTGTCAAAGACTTGGTCAGGGGGGACGTTGTTTTCGAGAGTAACGGAATCGGGGATTATGTAATTGTCAAATCCGACGGTATACCAACTTATAATTTTGCAGTAGTTCTCGATGACGCCTTAATGGATATTACCCATGTGGTGAGAGGTGAGGAGCATCTTTCCAATACCCCCCGGCAGTTGATGTTGTATGAAGCATTAAGAATAACGCCGCCTTCCTTTGCCCATGTGTCGCTGATTTTGGGCCGGGACCGGACTAAAATGAGTAAACGCCACGGTGCGACATCTATTGAAGCATACAAGAGCCAGGGCTACCTGCCGGAGGCTTTAATTAATTTCCTGGTACTGCTCGGATGGTCCCCGGTAGGTGAAGAGGAAATCTTTACCCTGGAGGAATTGGTTGAACAGTTTTCGTTAGATAGGGTAGCCAAAAACCCTGCGGTTTTTGACAGTGATAAGCTAAACTGGATAAACGGGCAATACATCAGAAAAAGTCCCGTCGAAAGAATAACAGACCTGGCCATTCCGTTTTTGCGGGAAGCCGGTTACATAAAAGGGGAGGTTACACCTGACAAATATGAATGGCTGAAGATGGTAGTTGCTTCCGTTCAGGAGCACCTGGCCTTCGTTGCTCAGATAACCGACCATGTGGGAATCTATTTTGATGATTGCATTCAAATGGAAAGTGAAGAAGCTTCAGCGGCCCTGAAGGATGACGATGTTCCACAGGTAATGGCCGCCTTCCGTCAAAAAATAGTTGAGACGGAAGAGATCACATCGGAAAACACCAAAGCAATGCTTAAGGCCCTGACCAAAGAGCTAAAGCTTGGTGGGAAAAAGGTATATATGCCTATAAGGGTGGCTTTAACCGGCAAAACCCATGGTGCCGAACTTTATGATATTATCCCTATTTTGGGCAGAGAAATGATTTTGGCAAGGTTAGCCCAGACAGTGGGTATATAGGGTTAATTTTTTAATACTTATACACTTCCACAATTGGTGCAGGAAGGCTAGTGTCTTCAGCGGTGGTCAGCTAAGGAGGGTGCCAAATGTTTAACAGAATTCGCAAAGACATGAGGGTTATTTTTGAACGCGATCCAGCCGCCAGAAGTTTTTGGGAAGTATTGCTCTGCTATCCCGGCTTGCATGCCCTTCTCTATCACCGTTTGGCCCACTGCTTGTACGGAAAAGGGTTGATTATATTACCGCGGCTGGTCTCACAGTTTTCGCGTTTTCTTACCGGTATAGAAATCCACCCGGGGGCGAAAATCGGTGAAGGGTTGTTTATTGACCACGGCACTGGGGTGGTAATCGGAGAAACGGCGGAAGTGGGCAACAACGTAACTGTATACCAGGGCGTTACATTAGGCGGCACCGGTAAAGAAAAGGGTAAGCGGCACCCAACGGTGGGCAACAATGTTGTAATAAGTACGGGGGCTAAAGTTCTGGGAAACATTAAAATAGGTGATAACTCCCGGATTGGAGCCGGTTCTGTAGTGCTGAGGGACGTTCCGCCGAACACCACGGTTGTTGGTGTGCCGGGCAAAATAGTTGTCAGGGACGGGGTAAACATTGCCGATGTTAATGTTGAAGACATTATAGACCTGCATCACGAGAATCTACCGGACCCGGTCGCTGAGATGATTCTTTGCCTGCAGCGTAAAGTGGGGCGAATGGAAAGAAGAATTGAAGAATTAGAGGAGGACCGGAAATGACCCTGAAGATTTTCAATACATTAAACAACCGGAAGGAGGCTTTTGTTCCGCGTAATCCGGATAAAGTGGAGATGTATGTGTGCGGGCCCACCACCTATAACCTTATTCACCTGGGAAATGCCAGACCCCTGATAGTATTTGATATGGTCCGGAGGTATCTTGAGTATTCCGGGTATGAAGTAACTTATGTGCAGAATTTTACCGACATCGATGATAAAATTATTAACCGGGCTAATGAAGAAAAAACAGACCCGCTGGTTTTGGCCGCAAAATATATTAAGGAATATTACAAAGACGCCGGTGCCCTCGGGGTAAGGCCGGCCACGATTCACCCGAAGGTCAGTGAACACCTGCCTGAAATCATAGAAATGATCCAGGCCATCATAGACAATGGCTACGGCTACAGTATTGAAGGGGATGTCTATTTTTCCGTCAGCAAATTTTGCGGGTATGGCAAGCTTTCCGGCCGCAAATTGGAAGATATGCAAGCCGGCGCCAGGATTGACGTTGATGACCGGAAAGAACACCCTATGGACTTTGCCCTGTGGAAAACGGCCAAACCCGGTGAGCCGTCCTGGGACAGCCCATGGGGTAAAGGCCGACCGGGCTGGCATATCGAATGCTCGGCTATGGCCAAAAAGTATTTAGGCATGGGTTTTGACATCCACGGCGGGGGTTTTGACCTTATATTCCCCCACCACGAGAACGAGATTGCCCAGGCCAGA
>JAJZQD010000047.1 GCA_021847735.1 Bacillota bacterium
CTTTCTTAATGTAATGAAATATTGAAAGTTAATTCAAATTTTTAATAATGCTTGCATAAAATTGTACAAAAAGTGCTATCATATGATAACAAAAAGCTTTTCAAATGCACCTAGGTGGTATATAATTAACATAACGATATACCGCAGAGGTGGAGAATTTGAGTGTTATCATTCCGATTGAAGATGTAAAAAAATACTTACTAAGGATTAAAGAGGCAGTTTCAAGTGGTAAGTATAGATATGAAGGGAGGCGATGGAAAAATGTAAGGTCTTTGGCCGTTGCCGGTGTATTAACCCGCCATGTCAAGGAATATATACTGCTACTAACTTATTTAGATTATTTTAATGGTCCAGAGGATGAGCGGGACCCCAATTTCCCCCCAGGCAAATACGTGTTTTTTGGGCTCGCAATTAATGGGCACGAATTTTTCATAAAACTTAAATTGGAAAAGAACGATAATGAAGAATGGTGCGTGTGTATTTCCTTCCATATTGCCGAGGGACCTATTTACTATGCTTATAAATAAGGATTCAAATTAGCAATTTATTGATGGTTAAAATAGGGTAGGTTAATGGACGTGAAAATGCGAAATTGAGGAGAGGTTAAAATGAATGGGAGCGGTTTTAGGTGCGAAAATTGTGGAGGAACTGAAAATAGTGTTGTAACTAAAAAAGAGATGTTGCCAGTAAGGGGAGAAGATATTGAAATAGAATCGAACGTCAGAGTATGTATTTGCGGCAACGAAATATTTGATGAAATACTTGAAGATGAGAACTTGACAAAGGCTTACGATGAATATAGGAAAAGACATCATTTATTATCACCTCAAGACATTAGAGGAATTAGGGGAAAGTACAACTTATCACAACGGACTTTAGGAAAAATATTAGGTTGGGGGGAAATAACTTTTCATCGCTATGAAACTGGAGCAATTCCGGATTCTTCTCATCATAAAATTCTTAAGCTGTTAGAAGACCCTAATGTAATGAGAAATTTATTAATTGAGGCGCAGGATTCAATACCTAGAAGCACATTCAAACAAGCTATGGAAAAAATTAATTCAGTTCTTGAAGAAAAAGAGGATGATGATTTTTTTTATTTATTACGAAAAAAGACTGAGTACCCATCAGTAGATGTTGAATCTGGGTATAAGCAGTTTGACCTTGAAAAGTTTACAAATGTTGTCTTATATTTTGCTCAAAACATATCGCAATTATGGAAAACAAAATTTAATAAATTATTATTTTATTTAGATTTTAACTTTTTCAAGGAGTTTACTGTTTCGTTGACTGGGCTCAAATATGTTAGATTCGAACATGGTCCTGTTCCTAAAGACTATGACGGACTACTGTGGGGTCTTGAAAAGTCAGGTTTTATTTCTATTACGCCTGCAGAGTCTGGTGCTTATTCCGGGAATTTAGTTTTACCTTTGGCGGAGTACGACCCTGATGTCTTTTCTAAAATGGAAATTAACATATTGGAACAAGTTAAAGAAAAATATGGACATTATAGTTCCACCGAGATTCGTGATTTATCACATAAAGAAAAAGGCTGGCTTGAGACATCCTTTGGTAACGTTATTCCTTATTATTATGCAGATTTCTTAAATTAAAACTTCATTAGTTCCTTTTACTATATCTATACTACAACCCAAATAAAATGAAATGTTATTTGATAAGATATTGCAGTATATAAAAGATGAAAAAAGCTTAAATAATGTGTCAATTAAATGTGGGTGGTACAAGGTATTATCAATGTCTTTTTTATGGCATTCAAGAGGTCAGGAGTTCGATCCTCCTTGTCTCCACCAAATCCAGTGAACTCGTTCAGCTAAAGCTGAACATCGAAACTTCAGTGGGGGACTCTACCCCCACTGAAGCAGAAAAGTGGAAACTCCACCTAATAGAAGGTGGAGTCTTGGAATTGGGATAAAAAATCGGACCTGAAAAGATCCGATTTTTTATTGGATTTGTTTGCATGCTGAGAAAAATGCCTTCTGGCTGCGTTGCCCGGGCTGCCCCAATCCGCGAAGTACACTAATACGTCTGTGGTTGGGACAGCCCTGGCGCCTTGCCAGAAGGCATTTTTCTACCCCTGGGTCGGTACTTAGACAAGATGGGGTGACTATAGGTTGGGGGCCTCGGCGGTCTGCGGACCACCATCGGGGATTCTTGAAATCATTTACTTCTGCCTACTGCTGACTGCCTACTGCCGACTGCCTTTTTTCTACCCCCGGGTCGGATTTGGGTCAGGAGCTCGATCCTCCGTGTCTCCACCAAATGTATAAAGGCTACACATCTTTTGACGGTGTAGCTTTTTTGTTCCTATCGCAAAATATTTTGAAGTTACCATATTGAAAAAAACCTTTTAGTAAGCTATAATTATTCTAGATTGTGAACAAGGTTCGCCATTATGAACGATGGAGGATGTTTTATGATCCAGCAGGCTAAAAATTATACCGTCAAATCGGTGGACAAGGTCTTGGATATTGCCGAATTACTAAGGCAGGAGCCTAACGGTATGACTATAACGGAGATCTGCATGGCAACAAAGTTACCTAAAAGCACTATACACGGACTCTTACATACTTTGGCAGACAGGGGTTACCTTGTTGCAGATGAATCTACAAAGAGATTCAAGCTGGGATTAAAGTTTTTTGAAATAGGATATTCATATTTGAACAACTTAAACCTTTCGGAGGAAATAAGGGTAATTCTTACCGAAGTGGCCAAAAAGGGTAGTGAGACTGTCCACCTGGCTATTCTTGACGGTACGGATGTAGTATACATAGAAAAAATCGAAAGCGGCCATGAAATCAGGATGGCATCTTTTGTAGGAAAACGATTACCTGCCCATGCAACGGGTGTAGGTCAGGCCATGCTATCCTGTCTCTCTGAAGAGGAACTTAGCAGCCGCTACAAAAATAAAAACCTGCAGAAGTTTACTGAACATACCGTTACGACCCTGGAAGAGCTGAAAAATAAGCTGGAATTGGCGAGAAAGAACGGATACGCATTTGATGACCAGGAATCTTCCGGGGGGATACAGTGTGTTGCGGTTCCAGTGTTTAACAGGCATGGCAAGATGGTTGCCGGGCTGAGTGTTTCGGTCCCTGTCTTCAGGATGGTACCGGGCAGGAAGGAAGAACTCTTGCAGATGGTTAGAGAAGGAGCCCGGAAACTAGCAAGAGTATGGCTGGCTTCCTAACCAAATAATGCTTTTATGGGAGGTGAGGTCAAGAGAAACAAACTGAACGGTTCTTTCAGTTACCCTAAAAACTCTCTATTTAAGGTTTCTCAACAATTTAGGGTAACTAAGGAAACAAATTCCAAAAACTCTGAACGATGTTCAATATCCTGAACAATCCTGAGACAAATTGAATTTCAAAGGAGAATGATTATGTCCAAAAAGAGAATCATCAAGTTTTTCAGCCTTGCGCTGGTACTGCTTCTCGCTGTAACCGCATTAGCCGGGTGTGGTGGGGGTAATGACAAAAAAACAGAAACCGAAACTCAAACTCAAACTCAACCTGTTAACCTCACTGTATGGTGGTGGGGAGAGCAGGAAGCCCCGGGAGCTCAGAAATGGATGGACGAAACCGTTGCTCTTTATCAAAAAGAACATCCCAATATCAAAATAAAGACCGTTCTTCAGTCCACTGATCAGCTGGTTCCTGCCTTCAAAGCTGCGGCAGCAGCCAAGCAGGGCCCTGATATCCAGTATTTCTGGGGTGGCGTATGGACTTTGGAGGATGCCTGGGCCGGCAGCCTTGTCCCTCTCAATGACCTCATTCCGGCAGAAGAAATGAAGCACTACATAAATAATAATGAGCGTACCTTTGACGGCAAGCAGTGGGGGATAGGTTGGTACCTTTCCGGTAACGCAATCGCCTACAACAAGGATCTTTTCAACAAAGCCGGGTTAGATCCCGCAAACCCGCCCAAAACATGGGATGAGTTTATTGCAGCCTGTGCCAAGCTGAAAAAGGCTGGGATTACTCCCGTAGCTGCCGGTGTTAAAGACGGTTGGTTCGGTGGGTGGTTGTGGCAGCTGCTGAACAAGCAGACACTGGACAGTGTTGACGATATCAAAAAAGCGGCTGTAGGTGAATCTAAGTTTACAGATGAAAAGTATGCCCAGTGGTGGGGTAAGCTTAAAGAGCTAAAGGACAAGGGTTATTTCAACAATGATGTCGCTTCTCTGGACTACCAGCAGGGACAGGATATGTGGTTACAGGGTAAGGCAGCAATGGTATTCGGAAACGATACCTTCTTCCCCGGCTGGATTAAGCAAATGGGTGTTGATAAAGTCGGAATCATGCAGGTTCCTGTTTATGGCACAGGCAAGATGGCTGATACCATAACTGTAACTGCCCAGGGCTGGGGAGTCACCTCCTGGTCCAAGCAGCAAAAAGAAGCTGCGAACTTCCTGGTTTTCATGCACACACCTGATCGTATCAAGGCGTGGTATGACAACACTGGGGTACTTCCCGCAGACGACCGTTTTGACGCCTCTGCCGTTCAGTTACCCCAGATGAAACAAATGAACGAGTGGTATCTGACCAAACCTTCTCTGAACATGGAGAACTTTATTCCTTCCATGCTTGAAGAACGTGGAATATTCCCGGGTGTACAACTGCTGTTAAGCGGTGAAAAGAACGCTAAGGATGCGGCCGCACTTACGGAAAAAGCTATTAAAGAGTGGCGTTCCAGTAATCCGGCTGCTTTAGAGAAATTTAAGAATTGGATAGGTAAATAAGGGATAAATATACAGCAGCGGGGGGCCGGCTGCACGGCCCCTCCCCCTGATGGGGGCGTTTTGAAGGAAGGGAATGAAAGGCATGAATCAAGCAACCGATCTTGTTTCGACCGGTTCGACGGAAAAAAGGGCCGAGAGAAAGCTTACTGACCGCTATCAGGCCCTTTTATTTTTAGCTCCGGCTGTATTGGTAATAGTCTCTGTGTTCCTTTATCCTGTAGTAAAGCTCGTACAGTACAGCCTTCAGGTTCAGGACTATGGCCAGTGGAAATGGGTTGGCCTGGCGAATTACAGGGGGCTGTTAAATGATGACATTTTCCGGCAGGCTGCAAAAAACAATGCCATCCTTCTGCTGTGTGTCCCAATATTGGTTATCCTGTCTATTTTCTTTGCAATCCTACTTTACGAGAAGATTAGAGGGTGGCAGGCTTACAGGAGCATTGTTTTTTTGCCCTACCTTTTGGCTATCCCCGTCGTGGGCATTGTTTTCAGTTATATATTCCAGTACAACGGCATCCTTAATGAAATCTTGAGAAGCGTGGGCTTGGGACGCTTGGCCCTGGATTGGCTGGCCGACTCAAAACTGGCCCTGCCCACGGTAATGGTAGTTATTATTTGGAAAGAACTGGGTTTCGGGGTCATTCTGTTCCTGTCCAGGCTGCTTTCGGTGCCGGAAGAACTTTATGAGGCGGCAAAACTGGACGGTGCCAGTTGGTGGCAGACCCATTGGAATATTACCATCCCACAATTGCGCGGCATAATCCAGTTTTATAGTATAGTTGCTGTCATTACGATGATCAGCTGGGTATTCAACTATGTTTATGTAATGACCAAGGGTGGTCCGGGTACCAGCACCATGGTTTCCGAACTTTACATTTATCAGCAGGGCTTCCGCTTTAACCTGATGGGAACGGCCAGTGCGGTAGGGGTTATTCTTTTGATAGTTACTTCCATCGTTATATTCTTACAGTTTAAAGTCAGAGGAGGGTTGGACAGTGACACGGAATAAGTTAACTCCAGGTGTGTTTTTAAAACACGTCGTTCTAATGTTTATGAGTCTCAGCGCCCTCTTTCCCATCTACTTCATGGTTATTACCTCTTTTAAGACCAAGGAAGAGTATGTTTATAACAAATTCAACCTGCCCCATTCATTTTCTTTTGAAAGTTACTCCCAGGTTTTCAGCGGCGGTAACTTTATAAAGTGGTTTGCCAACAGTATGCTGCTTACCTTTTCCAGTGTTATTGTTGTTGCAGCAATCGCAAGCCTTGCTGCCTATGCTTTTGCCCGGCTGAGGTTCAGAAACAAGGATATCCTTCTTAATTTTATTATTGCGCTTATGGTGGTTCCACCGGTAGTGATGGTTATCCCCTTGTTTAACTTCCTGGTAGACATGGGCCTGATTAACACCATGTATGGGGTTGTGATTATTTACGTTGGTTTATTGCTGCCGTTTTCGATTTTCCTTCTGACCAGCTTTTTCAAATCGATACCCACCTCCATAATTGAAGCAGCTTACCTGGATGGCTGCTCGACCCTGCAGATCCTTTTCAGGATTATTATCCCGCTGTCCATGCCTGCTTTTGTAACCCTGACAATTGTCAACGTATTATGGGCCTGGAACGAACTGATGATTGCGGTTATCTTCCTGCAGGACGATTCCCTGAAGACTTTGATGGTTGGTCTGACTGCTTTTCAGTCAAGGTATAACCTGAACATTCCCGTAACGATGGCAGGCTTGCTGATAACAACTATGACGGTTCTGGTACTGTATATTTTCGGCCAGAGGTATTTTATTAAGGGTATGACTGCCGGCTCAGTCAAAGGTTAAAAGGAAATGGGGTTGTGACAATGAAGGCGATTGTATGGAAAGGAAAAGACAACATAGTTTTTGAGGAAGTTCCCACTCCTGTTCCGGGGGAAGGGGAAGTTTTGGTTAGTGTTCGGGCTGCCGGAGTATGTGCTACAGATATACACATTATCAGGGGTTTGCTTAACTTCCGGAACCCGCCGCTGATTCTCGGCCATGAGATTGCCGGTGACATTGAGGTAATAGGGCCGGGAGTAGACGGGTGGCAGGTGGGCGACCGCGTGGTGGTCGAAACCAGCATCAATTGTGGCACCTGCTGGTTTTGCAGAAGAGGAATGAAACACCTCTGTAATTGGGGTTACGATATAGGAATTACCCATAACGGGGGATGGGCAGAATATGTACTTGCTCCTGCCAGAAACCTGTACCGGCTGCCTGAAAACCTGACTTATGAAGAAGGCGGGATAGCCGAATCTTACATTTGCCCCGCAGGCGCTATAGGAAATGTGAAGATTTCCCTGGAGGATACCGTGCTGGTGCTGGGGGCAGGGCCAGCCGGGTTAAGTTTTGTTCAATTGGCCAGGGCTGCGGGGGCCGGGAAAATTATCCTGGTTGGCACCCGGGCCGAACGACTTAAGATCGGCCGGGAATTTGGTGCAGACGTGATACTGGACGCCCGCGCCGTCAAAGATATGGTTTGGGACCGGGTGATGGAGGAAACAGAGGGCAGAGGAGTCGATGTTTCCATCGAAGCCGTAGGCCTACCGGAGACTATACTACAGTCGGTGCAGTTAGTGCGAAAAGGCGGGCAGGTGATTTTTTACGGTTGCCCCTCGGGGCTTGTAGGTTTGCCGATTACAGATATTGCTGTAAAAGAACTTACCATGTACGGCACTTCGGGCCAGCCTCATTTCTGGGAACGGGCTTTGAATCTCCTGTCCTCTGGGAAAAATACCCTGAAACCATTGGTTACCCACAGTTTTACACTGGAACAGGCGAAGGATGCCGTTACATGGATGGAAGAAAAGAGAGACGGCTGTATAAAGGCTGTCCTGATTCCTTAGGCATTTCTGGAGGGATATATAAATGAAAAAACACACAAAAGCCAGGATTGAAAAACTGATACTGCATATGGCGCAGTTGAGGCTGGATGCCGTTCTTATGAGTAGACCTGCCTATGTTTATTACTTTACCGATGTCCTACCGGGGAAATACAATTACAGCGGGGTATTGATTGACGGTAGTGGAAAGGCCACGCTGCTAACCGCTTCGGGTGAGGCGCCCCAGGACTTTGAAGGGCAGGTGAAGACATACCAGGAATACGCTGTTGACGAGATATGCAACCCCATAAAAAATGCGGCTGCAGCTTTGGAGGGCATGTTCCGGGATAAGGGATGGAATGTTCTTGGGATAGATATGGATTACCTGCCGGCAAGGCTCCATAAAGTGGTCAATCAGACTTGCGGGGTTGTATCTGATGTTGCCGACTTGCTTGATGAAATGACAATCACCAAGGATGCAGCCGAAATAGCACTTATCAAAAAAAGCATCAGTCTATGTGACAATGTTCACCGGGCGGTGGCGGATTTTCTCAAACCCGGTGTCTCCGAGCTTGAATTATACAGTGTTATTCAAAGGGAGCTGAATGTATCTGCGGGTGAACCAATTGATTTCATCTGTGACTGTGTTACAGGGGAGCGGACTGTTGACATTGGCGGCAAGCCAACACCGAGGCAGGTAAAAGAAGGGGACCTGGTTATAATTGATATCCTTCCCTATTTTCACGGTTACTACGGTGATACTACCAGGACCTTTGTTGTGGGCCGGGCATCTGAAGAGCAAAAAAAGGTTTATCAGGTGCTGCAGGAAGCCATGACTGCCGGTGAAGCGAAAATCAAGGCCGGCACGCCGGCCAAAAAAGTCTATGCATCTGTGAAGCACGTTATCGAAGACAGCGGGTATGGCGACTTTTTTCCTCATCACGCGGGACACGGCATTGGGTTGGGCTACTTTGAGAGACCGCTCATAATACCTGCCAGTGACGATGTACTTAAGGCCGGTTCGGTAATTACCCTGGAACCCGGTATCTACCTTCCTGGGTTAGGCGGGATGAGGTTGGAAAACAACTACCTGGTAACAGAAGACGGTTTTTTTCAGCTATCCATGTATCCCAATGAACTGAAGGAGTGCTTATAGCTTGTTAAGGAGGACAACCAATGGCAAGAGTAGTCTTGAGAAATGTAGTCAAAAATTTTGGTGATGTCCGGATAGTGAAAAATGTAAACCTCGAGATTGAAGACAAGGAATTCCTTGTCCTGGTAGGGCCGTCGGGCTGTGGGAAATCAACCACCCTCAGGATGGTCGCCGGACTGGAGGACCTGACATCAGGTGAAATAATTATCGGTGACCGGATAGTGAACGATGTCCACCCGAAGGACCGTGGAATTGCCATGGTTTTTCAGAACTATGCCCTATACCCTCACATGGATGTTTATGAAAACATGGCCTTTGGCCTGAAACTTGCCAAAATGCCCAAAGCGGAAATTGACAAGAGGATAAACGAGGTAGCAGAGACCCTGGGCATTACTGAATTGCTTAAACGAAAGCCCAAGGAACTGTCAGGAGGTCAGCGGCAGCGTGTTGCCGTAGGACGTGCCATTGTGCGGGAACCTGACGTGCTTTTGATGGATGAGCCTCTCTCAAACCTTGACGCCAAACTGCGGGTGCAGATGAGGACAGAGCTGATAAAACTTCATAACCGCCTTAAAAACACCATAATCTATGTGACCCATGACCAGACCGAGGCCATGACCATGGGTACACGCATTGTAGTAATGAAAGACGGGGTCATCCAGCAGGTGGCGGCTCCCCAGGAAATTTACGACAAACCCGTCAATGTTTTCGTAGCCGGCTTTATCGGTTCCCCTACCATGAATTTCATTAACTGCCGTGTAATAAGCGACGACGGCAAAATAACGCTTGATGCCGGTTCATTTAGACTGCCGGCACCTGCTGAAAGGTTTACACTCCTGGAGAAACACATCAACAAAGAGGTACTGATGGGTATTAGGCCTGAAAATATCCATGTCGGTGAAAATGCAGCTCAAACATACGGGGACAGCAGAGTTGAGGCATTGGTTGAAGTTGTTGAACAGCTTGGTTCTGAGGTTTTACTGTATCTGAAAGCCGACCGTTACTCCCTTACCGTAAGGGCCCAGGCAGGCACTAGGGCAGCAACGGAAGAAAGCATACCGGTGTTTATTAATATGAATAAGATTCATATATTCGAAACAGAAACGGAAACAGCTTTGTTTTAATAACAAACCAACCGCAGCAAATCAAATGAAAAGGTGAGACAGATGGCTTTGGATTTTCATGTTCCCCCTGGGGACGAGGTGGAGAGAAGAAAACAACTGGTAAGGGACGTGTGGGAATACAAAAAGGTTGACCATATTCCTATTATGATGGATGTTGCTGCAAACCCGTGGGGTTACACCGTGACAGAACAGATGGTGGATAGGGATAAACAGCTCAAGGTGCGCCTGGAGTCTGTGGAAAGGTCTCTGGTTATCCCTGACTATATCCCCAGCATGAGGGTTGATGTGGGCTGTATTCCTATCGCTTCCGCCTTTGGCGCGAAGGTGAAGTATGGTTTGTATCCCGACCAGACACCGTACGTTGAGGGCCCGTTGATACAGCACATGGAGGAAGTATACAGCCTGAAAATGCCTGATCCTGAGACGGATGGCCTGCTGCCTGAAGGTATAAGCAGGATCAAGTATTTTATCGAGCAGACCGAGGGCCAGGTGCATGTTTCCCTGCTGGACATTGACGGCCCGGTGAACTGCGCCATGGACCTTCTGGGCCCGGAAAGACTATATAAGGCCATGCACAGGTATCCAGACGCCCTGCATCACCTGTTAAACCTGTTAACTGAGACCCTAATCATGGTTCTGGACAGGTCACTGCAAGCTGCCGGTGGTTATGACTATATAACTGCTACAGATTTTCCGGGCTGGTGGTTCCCTGAGGGCAAAAAGGGGCATGTAAGTGATGATGCCTGCGCCAACATGGCACCCAGGTTCTTTGAATGTTTCAGTATACCCTATAACAACCGCATTTTTGATTTCGTGGGACCAGGTCAGATGCATAACTGCGGTCCCAATCCGTCAGCCCACCTGTATTTAAGACAGCCAAAACTGCTGGGATTGAACGTGGCCTACAATTATTCCAAAGATGACCTGGGAAAGTTTAGAGATATCTTTGATCATAAGGCTATCATATATTTAATCCTGGAGAACAGCTGGCAGGAAAACCTAAAGAATTACAGGCATGCCATGGAGGTCCTGGCTCCCCGGGTGATCGCCGTACCATGCCTGACAGTTGACGCCGGCGAAGACATTACATTTGTCTACAACAAGTTTCTGGAAATATCCAGAGAGTATGCATCCAGGATGGATTGGTAGGAGCACAGTATGGAAAACCAGCTGAAATTTACGGAAGACTGGAGTTATTGTGGGCTCCGGACAATAATCATGGAAAACTCCCTGGTCCGGTTGAGTATTTTACTTGACCTGGGGGCTAAAATGCATGAATTTATTTACAAGCCTCTGGACACAGACTTTCTCTGGCACAATCCGCGCGTCAAAGCCCAAAAGGCCCCGCTTGGCGGTAAGTTCGACGACTTTTGGTCCGGTGGTTGGGACGAAATATTTCCCTGTGACACCCAATGCCAATACAAGGGGGACTTTTTCCCTGACCACGGGGAACTCTGGAGCCTGGGCTGGGATTACGAACTTGAGGAGCATTCGGCGGAACGGCTTGCAGTCAGATTGCGGACCCGGGGGTTTGCCACCCCCAGTATTGTTGAAAAACAGATTGTCCTGAAGCCGGGTGAAACCAAGGTAACAATTACATATACCGTCAAAAATGAAGGATTCACCGATATGGATTTTGTCTGGAAGATACACCCCGCTTTTGCAGTTACCCCGCAGCACAGGATTGATATTCCCGCTGGAATGGTCATAGTTGACCCGGATTTCAGAGATGAGCTGCCTCAGGGGGTGGATTCTTTCAAATGGCCATTGATGCAGCTAGCCGGCGGAGAAACAAGGGATATGCGTAAAATACCGCCAGCTGAGGCAGGTATCACGCATTTTCAGTATGCTGCAGAGTTAAGAGCCGGGTGGTGTGCCGTTACTGACACCGAACGAAGAGTGGGCCTCGGGCTTGTCTTTCCCAAGGACCTGTTTCCGTTTATCTGGCTGTTTTTGCCTTATGGCGGGTGGCGTGGGCACTACACGGCGTTATTGGAGCCATCGGTGGGCTGTCCGTATGATTTTAACGAAACAGTCGCCAGGGGAAACTTCCTTTCGCTCCAGCCAGGCAAAAGCCTGGAGTGGGAAGTAACAGCCGTAATTTACACGGGCCTTGGCTCTGTGGGCTTTATCAGCAAAGACGGAGAAGTCGCAGAGGAGGAAACCGGGCTTCGGGGAGCGGAAAGACGGCGCTGTTAAAGTCGTATTAAACATAGCCAAAGAATAGTTGAGGGGGAAAGTTGGATGAAAATTACTGATGTAGAGGTCCTTATTCTCAGATCGGATAATCTGAATGAAAACATAGCCGACGGAAGTCAGGAGGCTTGCATAATCAAGGTTCATACCGATGAAGGGATAACAGGCTTGGGTGAAGTCGACAGTGTGCCAACCATAGTCAAGGCAATAGTCGAGGCTCCCAGTTCCCACAGTGTATCCCATGGGTTGAAAAAGCTGGTGGTCGGAGAAGACCCCTTTGAGGTTG
>JAJZQD010000048.1 GCA_021847735.1 Bacillota bacterium
TTGACGGAGTTTTTCCCGGTTCTTTTCTGTGCTTTTCTTCCATACAAAGCTGTATCTGTTAGCATTAGCTTCAACTTTAGTCCCGTCCACAAAGTAATTCTCCAGCCTGACCAGACCTTTTTCAGCCAAATATCCTATCGACTGCTGAAAAACCTCATCGATTATCTCTTTCAATTCCAGCCTAGCCATACATCAATACCTTCAGCATCATTTTGGGATGATAACTGCCGGCTCCGCCACCTTTATATTTTTCCAACAGAGGCTCCAGGCCCATTTCATCTATGACCTGGTTCACCACACGGACTTTATAACGACCTTTTGATGTCCCTTCTTTTTCATACTTCCTCCTGAATCCATACTTCTTTTGCTTAAATAATTCGACAAAAGAAGCTAAAAACCTTTCGTATATCAGGGTTTCATTGTATTTTTAGTAAATCTTTTTTGTTTTGGCCGGACTCACTCGTCCCGAAAGCACCTGAGGCAGCCTCCCGAATTTGACCACAAATTCAGGGAGTAGCAGATATATTCCGGAAGGACGAGTCTGATATCCGCTTGTCGGCGATCCGCGGATGCGGGAGCCGGTAACAAGCTGAATTGTTGCCGTCCTGTAGGAACATATCTGCCACTCACGGTGCTTTCACGACTAAATAGAAAGCTGCCCCATTTGCTTATGGGACAGCCCCTTCTTGTTCTTCTAAGCTGTTCTGCGTTTGACCAGTTCGATGTCTAAAGTTACATTTTTGGTTAAAGTCAGACCTACAGGCGAAGTGGAAATTACTCTTTTGTGAACTTCCTCTAGTTGTTCCAGGCTGGCCGCACTCTTAAGAAAAACCTTTACTTTTATAGTGGTGAAACCCGGCTGAATCTCAGAGGGCAAACCGAAGAACCCCGGCAGGTCTATATCGCCCTCCATGTCAATTTCAATCTTCTGGAGTTCAATACCAAGCATAGCGGCATTAAGGGAGTAACCCACAACCAGACAGCTCCCCAAAGCAGCCAGTACCATTTCCACCGGATTGGGGGCAGTATCTGTGCCGCCTAAGTCCAGGGGCTCGTCCATGCTCACCTTAAAATTCCGGATTTCTGACTCGGCTTTAGTTCCTCCCCGCCAGAAAGTCCTGGCCCGCCACAAGGTTTTACCAAATTCGGGATTGTTCTTGACGGTTTCGATGATTTTTTGTCCCACTTCCAGGTCAATTCCATTTACCGATGCCATAAAAATCTCCTCCCTTATAAATTAATTGTTTTCAGCAACCTTCGGGTCGCTAAACAGTCAAATCTTTATAGTACTACCTATCATAGTAATTTAATTATGAGGGAGTTCGGTTAAAAGTGCAAGAGCTAAAAAATATAAAGGGGGCAAAAGAGCAGGGAAAAGGAACTGTTTTGGACAGCCCCTTGTTGAAATAAGTGCTACATGGATTTGACTTCGTTTTCCAGTTCCAAAAGCTGCTGTTTCAGGGATTCTATCTTTTTCAGAACAGAGTCTTTGGGTGTTACAATTTTCGGTGTGCCGGGTTCGCCGGGCGGTCCCGATACACTAGGTGTTCCTGTTCCCGGTGTTCCTTCCCTGGCAAAGAAATCTGCAACCGCCTTGTCCAGGGAGTTGGTCTCCACCATAATTATTTTTTTGTCTACAGCAAAGACAATAGCCTGCATTTGCGGGATAGAAGCCCCCTGCTGCTCGGCTTTGATATATATGGGTTCAACATATACGAAACCGCCGTCGATGGGCACTGCAAGCAAGTTACCTCTGATTACCTGGGAGCCTCCCTGACCCCAAAGGGTCATTTTACCTGAAATCGACGTATCCTGGTCAATCAGGCTGTCAATCATCAGTGGTCCCTGGATTTCTACGTTCTTCGGCACTTTGTAGAGGACCAGTTCTCCGTAATGGTCACCGTCATTGCGGCCTGCCAGCCAGGCAACTAAGTTGTTCCGGTGCTGTTCCTGCCTGCTGGCCGGGGTGAAGGGCAGCATCAGGGTAAACTCGCTGTCCTTTTCACCGGGTAGTTTCATAATAGAGTAATAGGGGTCAACACTCTGGGTGCCCCGCTCACCAACTTTTTTGGCGATATCCCAGGTGTCTTCCCGGTTGTAAAATACCGACGGGTTGTTTACATGGAAATTCAGCAGTACGCCGGACTGGATATCAAAGTAATCCTGCGGATATCTGATATGCTCTTTCAAGTTGACAGGCATCTCCGCCGAGTCTTTAAAAACCCCCGGAAATATCTTGGCTACTGTTTTCAGGATGGGGTCCTTTTTGTCAAACACATAGAAGTTGACAGTGCCGTCATATGGGTCAATTACAATTTTAACCGAGTTTCGGATGTAGTTTAAGTCTCCAGTGGGAGCGGCATATGGGAAACTATCTGTATAGGTGTAAGCATCCAGAATCCAGTACATTTTACCGTTATCCGCCACTACCATGTAAGGGTCATTGTCAAGCCTCAGGTAAGGCATCAGTGTACTCACCCGGTCAATGATATTTCTCTTCATCAGCAGTTTGCTGTTATCGTTTATTTCCTGGGCCATATAAAAGCGGAAGGTGTTAAAGTAGGAGCTTAACAGGAGTTTATTAAGCCCTGTCATAGCCAGTCCGGTTTTGCCGCTGTATGAGTTTTCTACGTTGTTGTCACCCTGGGGGTAGTCAAATTCCTTGGCCGCGGTATTGCCGATAACATATCCATATGTGCTGTCATTTGACAGCTCACCGAAATAAATCCGGGGTTCCTTAATCTTGATGCCCTCCACCTGCGACTGGGGAGGGATATCTTTGACAATCAGCCTGGCATAACCGGAATTATCTATTTCATTAGCCAGAGTAGCGGCTGCCCCGTATCCGTGGGTATACCTCATCGTTAGGTTGACAAAGGTGCCGGCTTTTTCCGTAAGGGCTTCTTCGGATATTTCCCGCGGCCCGAGCAAAACCTCCCGGTACTTGCCGTCCACCGTGTACCTGTCAACATCAATATCATTGAAACGGTAATAATAGCGTAAACCCTGGTTCTGGGACAGTACGGTTTTTAAGGGGAGGGGGTCATTCAGCCTGATATTGTCCATCGTTGCTCTGTTATTGTTGATGTTTTCCATCGTTATATTTGACGTGCCCGGGTAATCTTTAACCTTTATATTGTTAAGGTTATATGCCAGCCGGGTAAATTTGATTTCCTGCTCGATGTAAGGCTTTTCTTTGATGAATTCATTGTTGCTAACATTGTATTGTACCAAACCGGAGACTAATGACCCGGCAGCAGCCGTGACCAGGTAAACAGCAACAGCCCCCACAACCAGCCTGTGGTCATCGATCACAAAGTACAGGAAGCTTGCGATACCGCACAGGACAGCCAAAACGGCAAGTATTTTGGCAAAGGGCACGGACATATGGATATCAGTGTAACCGGCGCCGTAAACATATCCGGTTTGGGAATACATTACTGCGAACATCGCAAAATATTTTTTCAGTCCCAAAAGAACGAAGAGGACTCCTATTAAAGCTGACCAGAACCTGCGGATACTGCGGGGTATATGAAGTGCTCCCTTCCCCAATAGACTGCCCCTAAGTTTAATAAATCCTGTGAACAGGTAAAAAACCAGGCTGACAAGGAAAATTGCCGTCAGAGAAAAAATCAGCGAGTCCAGGACAAAATTATAAAGGGGTATCTTAAATACGTAGAAGGAAACATCCTTGTTAAAAACCAGTTCCTTAATCCCGAAATCAGTGGAGTTCCTGAATTCCAGAAGTTTCATCCAGCCGCTCTCTGTCGCTCCCAGGGCAAAAAACAGGCTGATCACAACGCTTATCAGCAAAATAATCGTTACAGCCTTTTTAAAATTAGCCGGGGTGACATTTTTTTCAGCGGGAGTGCCAATGTTTTCAACTACAAAGAGGTGCAGCCTGTTTTTGGTCGTAACTTCTTCGCGCTCGGCATTGACGAAAACCCGGTAGGCTATCAGGCCCATCACAAAAATAATCAGGAAATAAATCAGGAAGGCAATAGCCCCGATTTGCAATTTAGCTATTATCGGGGTGAGAAACAGTTGACTGTATCCAAGGTCCTTGAACCAAAGAAATTTTACATAAAACTGGGAGAAGACCTTGATTACCAGGGCGGCTAATATTAACAATATTATGAAATAGCGGGTAATGCTCAGTTTTTTCAGTCTAATTACCTCCTTTAGAGTATTGATAAAACATTCTGTACGGACACCGGTTTTCCTCTTTATGCAAAGGCACCATTTTATCCCAATTCCAAGACTCCACCTTCTATTAGGTGGAGTTTCCACTTTTCTGCTTCAGTGGGGGTAGAGTCCCCCACTGAAGTTTCGATGTTCAGCTTTAGCTGAACGAGTTCACTGCAGCTTTGTAATAGCTGACCCAAGACCGGAAAGTTCGTAACAGTCCGTGCTCTTAAAACCAGTTTACAAACCCCGAAAAATTACGTACAATATACCCTATAGAGGTATATTAGTTAGCGGTGAAAGGGGTGTCAGGATATGAAGCTTTGTATAGTAGGGGGAGGGGGGTCCGTGGCGGTTGCTAACCGGATCATTTCTGCGCGGATGCCCGGCGCTGATACTGAGGTGTTCACTAAAAGGGATGTTGCCGGGTACCGGCCGTGTGAACTGACCTATGTACTGGGAAAACAGATTGCCGACTTTGAGACAATTATCGCGTTTGATGCCAAGGCAATGGCAGCGGGCAATACCCGGTACCATTTCAAAACCACCGTGACGGAAATTAACCGGGCCGAAAAGTACATTGTCAGTACCGCCGGTAAATATTACTACGACAAACTTATCCTAGCCATGGGTGCTGCTCCTGTTTTGCCGAACACACCGGGAATGGAAGGCCCCGGGGTTTATGTCCTTGGCACAGATGTGCAGTACGCCAGGGATTTGGTCCCCGTTATCGCCAGGAGCAAGTCTGCCCTGATTATCGGCGCCGGGGCCATCGGCCTGGAAATGGCTGAGGTTTTAGCCCGGCAGGGTTATCAGAAGGTCATTGTGGCCGATGTCGCGGACCGTCCGCTGGCCCGGTCCCTGGACAAGGAAATGGCTGCTCTGGTCACCGAGAAAATGCAGTCCCTGGGGATCGAATTGTTCCTATCAAACCAGGTATTAAAGGTGGAACAAGTCGGTGGAAAGGTTAAGGTCCTGTTAAAGGAACATGAGGCTTTAGTTGATTTTGTACTTGTTTCAGTCGGTTTCCGGCCAAACTCCGAATTAGCCAGGGACTGTGGACTGGAAATCGGCCCGACTGGAGGAATCAAAGTCAGCTCCCAGATGGTTACATCAGACCCGGACATTTACGCCATAGGTGACGTGTCCGAGGGGTGGGACGTTATTGGCGAAAAACCAAGCCTACCTATGAAGGCCGATAACGCGGTGAGAACCGGAAGGGTGGCGGCAAGGCATTTGACTGGTGATAACAGTATTGAATACATGGGTTCTGCCGGCTCTTTTATTATTTATTTAGCCGAAACCTTTGTCGGGGGTATCGGTTACACTGAGGAAGGGGCCCGGACTCTACCGGGTAAAACGGTTAAGACGGTTTGGCATGAAGGGATGTCGCTCCCCAAATATATGGGCGGCACCCCGGTTAAAATAAAACTGGTGTACGATGTCCAAAACCACCTGCTGCTAGGGGCGCAGATGTTTTCAAAATCAAATTTCGCCGCCGAGCTGGACAGGTTAAGTGTGGCAATCAGCGAAAAAATTCCTATTCTGAGACTGGTGGGGATGGAGACAACTTACACTCCTGCCTCAGGATGGCCCTACGGTCCAATGGCCCAGGCCCTCGACAAGTGTTATTAGACCAAGATAAAAATGGGGGTGTCTCAAAAGTCAATTTGGGACACCCCACTATTTATCTTCGAACAACTTTTGCCGGTCTTCTCCACTCAGTCGCCACTTTCAAATTTCATTAGAACATCCTTGGGAACGGCACCCTTTATTTCAACCTGGATAGCTTTTATTATGGCCATCGGCACGGGACAGTCAGTGTGTTTAAGCTTATCATGAGCGGTTTTGTATATTATAGAATCACAAAACCGGTCAAAAACACCCTTAGTCCAGTCGATGACCCCCAGTTCCTCATTAAAGGACTGAAGCATCCGGCAGGCTGTGATTATATTAATGTGAACTTTTTTCTTATCCAAAGCCTGTACCTTCACGACTGCCGTATAACCACATGCGCCCGCGCTGACGCGTACTTTTGTCACGATACTTCCCCCGCTTTTCCGCCCAAACCAATTATAATCTCTGTTTCCTTTGTTCTTCGATTAATTTGACGGTATTTAGCAGTTGTTGAACTACCGCCAACGCTTTTTGGGCGTCTGGAGCGTAACCGTCGGCCTGCCATTTGATGGCATGCAGCTTTGTGACCGGCGAACCACCAATCATTACTTTTAGATAGGGTTTGTTTTCTTTGAGTTTCTTGATTAGGCCTTTCATTTCATACATTGTCGTAGACATCATGGAGGACATGCAAATCAGGTCATAGTCCTTTTCCAGGGCTGTTTTCAGAAAAACATTCATTGGAACGTCCCGGCCCAGGTCGTCTACTTCGTAGCCGGATATTTGGAACATCATTTTGACAAGGTTTTTTCCTACATCGTGAACATCACCTTCAACTACGCCAATAAGGATTTTTCCGTTGGCATTTTGAATGCTGGTGGTCATGTGAGGCTGAAACAGTTCCAGACCTTTGTACAGGGTTTCGGCACACATCAGCATTTCCGGAATAAAATAGACCTGTTCCTCATACAACCGACCTACTTTCAGCATTCCGGAAATCAGACCTTCAAACACCGCCTTGTTGGCGTCAAGCCCCAAAGACAAGTATTCACTGCACAATGCCGCTATATTGTCTGTGTCGAAATCAATTACGGCTTCTTTGATTGCTTTTAAAAGAGGGCCTTCTCTATCTTGCGGCATAATACTCCCTCCCCAAATTTGCTTTAAGCTAGCTTACGATAAAATATTGCGGTTAATTTTAAAAAACTCTAAAAAATTCAGCAAAAATTTTAATTCGCCCGGTTCCAGGTCTCTCACCGCTGTCAGGATTGCCTGGACCTTAGGGTCATTAAGCAGTGACACCAGCTCGGGACTTAAACTTGACAGGAATTGAGAGGTGCTGTTGGTGTCAACCAGAAAATAGGAAGTTTCCACGTCAAGACACTCCGCAATCCGGTCAAGGGTTTCTAAAGACGGCATGGTGACATTGTTTTCAATCTGGCTTACCAGGCTTGGCGAAATATTTGAGGAGCTTGCCAACTGGGCTTGCGACATTTCCAGCTTTTCCCTTAAAGCCCTAATTTTATCACCAAGATTTGTAACACGCACATTGCGTTCAACAAAATACCGGATGGTTACGTTCAGGGCAGTGGACAGTTTTTCCAGATGGGCCAAACTTGGTTTAATAACATTTTTTTCAATGTTGCGGACATCCTCAATCGGTATTTCGCTCAGTTCCGCCAGGTCTTCAACGCTTAGACCGCGGCCCTTGCGGATATTTCTCAGTTTATCGCCGGTCACTGTATTTTCTTCCGGGCTGGTCATTAGATAAGAAAGAGAAATATTAAGATGGGAACTAATTTTTTTTAACATAATAAGGGAAGGCTTCTTAATATCACGCTCGACAGCGCTCAGAAAGGAAGGTGATATCTCCAGTTTTTTGGCCAGTTGAGTTAGTGTCATTCCGCGTTCGGTACGAAATTCCCTTATTTTGTTGCCTAATGACATATTAACTCACCTACAACTAGCAAACTGTCGTTGATTTACCCCGTTAAAGGGAGTTATCTAACTACAGGTATTACCTACAGTATATTTTAGTTTACATTTTAACACAAGTTTTGTTCATTGAAAAGCAACAAAAAACAACTCCCATCTAAAGAATCCGTGCAATAATTGAAACTTAGTATTCGAAAGGAGCAAGCCTCAATTATGACCAAATGGGACCACGGCGTATACTAGAAAATACATCAAGGAGGGGCAACGCCCCTCCAACTACTTCTTTTTCTTTCTCTCTCCTTACCAACCAAACCGCTAAACAAACCACATAATTGTTCGAAAACCTCTGGCGAACGGTAACGAAGGTATGCTCCCTCTTCCCTTTGGGCCGTTGTGGTTTCTTCCTTAGGGACCGTAGTGTTACGCAGGAGTACTTTGTTGACTAAAAGTAAGTATTGGTGAAAAAAAATAAAACTAGTTAAACCGTTTACTAATCAATTTTGACTATTAAACTCCAAAACCATTCCGTTCGGAGAAAATTTCTTTAATACTAAGGTTAAAAGCATTATCATAATAATCAAGCACAATGAAACTTGACCAAATTCCGTTGCAACAGATAGCTAGTTATATCATAATTTGGGGGACGGAGTTTAATTTTTATCCGGGGCATTAGTATTGGTGAACAATTTGTTCACTACGTAAATCATGTGCATCAAGGACCAAGTAAGCGCTATGGCAGAGAAAAAACATTGGAGACAGCAATTTACTCCGCCAACGCTTTATTATCTGGTAATGGAGGTGAGCATATTTTTAAAAGATTAACAAAATGGTTACTTGTCGTTTCTTAATGTATTATAATATTTGATTAGAGGAGGTTTTTTGGTAATGGCAACTGTGGAAAGAGAAAAAGAGTTATTTGGGATTTTAAAGCAGGGTGTAATCGATTATGATGAGGATGTCGTAAAAGAGGCGGCCCAATCCGTAATTGATGATGGTATTGATGCTTATACCGCAGTGTTTGAAGGACTTGTCGAGGGGATGAATGAAGTAGGCAGACTTTACGAGGAACAGGAGTATTTTGTGCCTGAAATCCTTATGTGCGCCGATGCCCTTTATGCTGGGTTGGATATTCTTAAGCCCCACATCGACAAGAAAGACATGGGGGTTAAGGGCGCTGTTGTAATGGGAGTTGTACAGGGTGATGTACATGATATCGGTAAAAACATTGTTAAGATGATGTTTGACGTAGCAGGTTTCGATGTCCATGACCTGGGCCGTGATGTTCCGCTGGACAAGTTTGTTGAGGAACAGTTAAAGACCGATTCCGAACTGGTTCTGCTGTCCGCTATGATGACTACGACCATGGTAGGAATGAAAGACATTATTGCCAAGATTAAGGAGAAGAACCCCAACGTTAAGATAATGATTGGCGGCGCACCGGTATCTGAAGACCTTGCTGACAAGTGGGGCGCTGACGGTTTTGCCAAGGATGCCAATAACGCGTTAAAAGAAGCACTGCAAATGGTTAAAGCATTGAAAGATATGCAACAGTAGTTAAAACACCAGTCCAAGGAGGTAAAACCATATGGAATACAATGTTATATTTCAACCCTCGGGCCGGCGGGGCAAGGTTGAGGAAGGTAAAAGCCTTTTAACAGCGTCCCACGAGCTGGGAGTTGATATTGAAGCGCCCTGCGGCGCTCATAAGGTATGCGGTAAATGTAAAGTGAAAATTGAGACCGGGTTCTTCGAAAAGTTCGGCATTGACTCAAAAATAGAAAATCTCTCACCTTTAACGGAAGAGGAAAAGAAAATACTCAAGGCGGAAGAACTGACCGAAAATTACCGCCTGGCCTGTGCCACCCTGATTCAGGGAGATGTCCTGATATTCGTGCCGGAAGAAAGCCGGAAGGCCGACCAGGTAGTACTGGACACCGGTAAAGAAAGAGTCTTTAAACTTGACCCCGCAGTAAAGAACTACTACGTGGAAATGACAAAAGCTACCCTGGATGACCACCGCGATGATTTGCAGCGCCTGCAGGACGCCCTCAAAGCGGAATTTGGGCTTGATAACCTTAGCATAGACTATTTTGCGCTGAGGGAACTGCCCAATGTAATTAGGGAACAAGACTGGAAAGTAACGGCATCAGTCCTCTACGACCGCGAGATAATTGATGTTAAACCCGGGTTCGCCCAGAAGTGGTATGGCATCGGCATTGATGTGGGAACAACTACCGTAGCGGCATACCTGTGTGACCTGAAAACAGGCCAGATGCTAATCAAAGATGGGATGATGAACCCGCAGGTGCGGTACGGCGAAGACGTACTGTCCCGGATAACCTATGCCATGATGAACGACGATGGGCGTGATAAGCTGCATGACTCCATCATCGAAGGTATCAACACCCTGGCTTCCCGGATGACCGAAAAAGTGGGTCTGACACCTAATGATGTGGTTGAGATAACCCTGGTATTTAACACCGCTATGCACCACTGCCTGTTAAACCTGGAGCCAAAGTTTATGGGCCGGGCTCCCTTTGCGCCGGCTATCAGCGTACCCTTTGACGTAAAGGCCCGGGACCTGGGCATCAACATCAACAAATCGGCCAACATCCACGTCCTGCCGGTAGAAGCAGGCTTCGTCGGCCCTGATAACGTATCAGTGCTAATCGCCGAAGAGCCTTACAAACAGGATGAAGAAGTACGCCTGTTAATTGACATCGGCACCAATGGCGAGATTGACCTGGGCAACAGCAAGAAACTGCTGTCCACATCGTGTGCCACCGGTCCTGCCCTGGAAGGCGCCCAGATCAAATTCGGGATGCGGGCAGCCCCGGGAGCCATCGAAAAACTGAGAATAGACCCGGAAACCCTGGAATGCACCTACCGTGTAATCGGTGACGAGAAATGGCACGGCCGGGGAAGCAAGGGCAATGCCAAAGGAATCTGCGGTTCGGGAATCATTGACATGGTGGCCGAGGTATTCAAGGCCGGTATCATCAACAAGACTGGCAAAATGAACGCCAAACTTGAGACTGACCGAATCCGCAGGGACGAAAACGGTAAACTCGAATACGTCCTGATATATGCAGAAGACAGCGGAATCGACAAAGATATCACTGTAACCCAAGGTGACATCCGGGCCGTACAGCTGGCCAAGTCCGCGCTCTATGTAGGGGCCAAGATGCTGATGAGACACCTGGGAGTAGACAAAATAGACCGTGTAACCCTGGCCGGGGCCTTCGGCAGTTTCATCGACCAGGAATCCTCGATGGTCATCGGGATGTTCCCCGACTGCGACCTGAGTAAGGTCCATGCCGTAGGTAACGCCGCCGGTGACGGGGCCCAGGCTGCCCTGCTTGACCAGGGTAAGCGGATAGAAGCCCGTGACGTGGCCGCCAGTGTAGAGTTTATTGAGACTGCGGTGGAACATGACTTCCAGGAGCGCTTCGCCGAAGCCATGGCTTTCCCCCACCAAGTTGATGCGTTCCCGAGCATCCAGCACATCCTGGACAAAATCCCGGGCTATAAGTAAAAACAAGAAATAACAAGAAATAACAAGAAATAACAAGAAATAACAAGAAATAACTAAGAGGTGAAACAATGTTTAAATTGGATAAACCGCAAAAAGTCTGCCAAATCACCAATTTCAAAGTTGGCGGACAGTTTGGCGAAAACCCGCCCCTGCTGATTTCTTCCATGTTCCACAACGGCGACAAGATTCTGGAAAGCAGAAAAGAAGGTAAGGTTGACTGGGCCAAAGCCGAAGAGTATGTGAAAAAGCAAGAGGCTCTGGAAGACCTCACCGGTATCCCCTCCATCGTGGCCATGGTGGCTAACTCCGTCGAAGAGATGGCCAGGTATATTGACTGGTTTGTAAGCATCAGCGACAGGGCCTTTGCCATCGACATGTGGGTGGAGAAGCCCCGCCTGGAAGCAGCTGAATATGTTGCCCAAAAGGGCCTCCAGAACCGCCTGGTGTACAACAGCATTACCCCGTGGGATAAAGATATTCCCAACCAGGTCAAGAGACTGAAAGAGCTTGGCATCAAACACATAATTGTGCAGGCCTATGATGTGGCCGACCCGTCACCGCAAGGCCGGTTAACCTCCTTTAACAAAACGATGGAGGCCATCGGTGAAGGCGCCTTTGAATCAATCCTGGTTGACACTTCTGTCATGAACCTGCCGGCTATAGCCCTCTCGGGTGCGGCCAACAAACTCGTCAAGGAAGCCACCGGCTGGCCCTGTGGGGTCGCCAGTTCCAACGGTACCTATATGTGGAAACAGGCCCGTGAACTCTTTGGAACCGACGGTTTTGCGGCCATGAATGCTTCCGGTCAGGGCTGTTCCTCGCTTTTCTGGTCTGACTTCATCTTCTACGGACCAATTGTAGCAGCACCCAAGATGTTCCCGGCTGTTGTTTCCGGCTCGGTTATGGCTGCAACTATGGCCTTCCATGAAACCGGCCAACTGCCGACCAATGAGAACCACCCGCTCTACAAGTTCTTTGGAGATTTTGTTGATAAGCTGAAAGCCGGGGACGAACAAGCTCTTCCGGTTCACGATTAAAATAGGGCTATGGTATTTCCCGTTC
>JAJZQD010000049.1 GCA_021847735.1 Bacillota bacterium
TTGCCGGAAAGGGAAGCTCGGATTGGGGGTATTCCTGGATTCCGGTGGTAGGTCCGATCATTGGTGGAACTGCGGCGGCTTTGTTTTATGCGAACGTTTTTGTAAAATAACCGTTATTTTTCGGACTCCTTTTTATTATTGTTCCAATACTGACTGCTTCAAGAGATATACCGAATTCTGGTAGAACCTACCCTGTCACCTATAAGTATTTAGGAAGAGATACCCGGGTTGACCGGATATCTCTTCATCCTTTTACTTTGATCAAAGAGATAACTCTATAGGTCTATACTAAAAAATTTAAAGGGCCGGGAACCGCTCATGATTAATGGAACAAAAAAGGTGAAAGGAAGTGCTGTCGAATGGGAAAGTTTATTTTACGGGTAAACATGAGTGATCTTTCAATTAAGACAGAGGAGGTATCTAAAAAGTATCGGGTTTTAGGGGGACGGGCCTTGACTTCCACTGTTATTGCGGAAGAGGTTAGCCCGACTTGCCACCCACTGGGGCCGAACAACAAGCTGGTATTTGCTCCCGGAATAGTAACGGGTACGAGTGCACCTAGTTCGGGACGTCTTTCAGTAGGAGGCAAAAGCCCTTTAACGGGTACCATTAAAGAAGCTAACGCCGGTGGTATTCCGGCCCAGAAGATAGCGCGCCTTGGTATCCATGCCATCATTGTAGAGGGGCAGTCGAAGGAAAAAGGCAAATTCTATGTCCTCAAACTGGCTCAGGATATTGCCGTTCTGGAAGATGCCGGAGAACTGACAGGCAAGGGTATGTATGATACAAACCAACTCATCTGGCAAAAGTACGGAAATGGCGTAGGTATAATTGGCATCGGCCCGGCAGGTGAAATGCTGATGGTAAATGCCGGGATTTCCTGTAACGACCAGGAAAACGGCCCCGGCCGTTACGCCGGTAGAGGAGGCCTTGGCGCTGTTATGGGTTCAAAAGGTCTTAAGGCTATTGTGGTTGAGCAGAAAGGTCTTGGAGATATCTATATGGCCAACCCGGAATTGTTTAAACAAGGCCAGCAGAAACTTGCCAAGGGGTTGCAGGAACATGGCGTAACCGGGCAGGCCCTACCTACTTATGGTACAGCAGTCCTTGTCAATATCCTTAACGAAGCGGGGGGCCTACCAACCCGTAACTTTAGTTCCGGAAAATTTGAGGGGGCCAGTAAAATCGGCGGGGAAGTAATAAATGAGTGGTCAAAAACCAGAGGGGGCAAGGTCGGCCATGCATGCCACCCGGGTTGTGTGATCAAATGCTCCAATGTAGTGAACAACCCTGACGGTTCATTTCACTGTGCCCCGGTAGAGTATGAAACCGCGTGGGCCTTCGGCGCTAACTGCTGCATTGACAGTCTCGACGATATAGCTGAACTAAACCGCATCTGCAACGATGTCGGCTTGGATACCATTGAAGCGGGGGCAACCCTAGCTGTAGCCATGGAAGCCGGAATAATACCCTTCGGCGATGGCAAAAAGGCCATTGAACTCCTAAACGAAGTGGGGAGAGGAACTGCTATGGGAAGGATTATTGGCAACGGTACAGCCTTTACCGGCAAAGCCTTTGGTATAGTCAGGATTCCGGTGGTAAAGGGGCAGGCAATGCCCGCTTACGAACCGAGGGCCGTCAAAGGTATTGGAGTCACCTATGCAACTTCCACCATGGGGGCCGACCATACCGCCGGTTACACCATCGCTACAGAAATTCTCAGTGTCGGCGGCAAAGCCGATCCTTTGGCAGCTGCCGAAAAGGGTGCCCTGGCCAGAAGTTTCCAAACTGCTACTATCTTTATTGATACTGCTGGGTACTGCCTCTTCATTGCCTTCGCTATTCTTGACCTGCCCGACGCCTTCCAGGGTATGCTGGATACCGTTAACGGGGTCCTCGGAACTAGTTATACGGCAGACGATTTCGGACGCCTGGGCGGCGAATGGCTGACCGTAGAGCTTGCCTTTAACAAAGCCGCCGGTTTCACCAAGCAGGATGACCGCCTGCCCGAGTTTATGTATTACGAAAAACTGCCTCCACATAACCAGGTCTATGATGTGTCAGATGAAACGCTTGATAGTGTACATAATTCCTAAACATGTAGTGCCAGGCGGGGCTTTTGGGAAACCCCGCCCGGTCTCCTTTACTCTAGGGAGGTATTAAATTGATTAATGTTTACCTATATGGCAAGTTCCGGGGCAAGGTTCCGGGATCAACTGTCGAGAGTGAGTGCATGTTGGAGATGGAAACTGCGGAGGGGGAAACAATTTTATCTGTAATGGAAAGGCTGGGTATAACCCCGGATGATGTCGCTCATATTTTTTTGAACTACCAGTACTCCACATCCAACAGAAAAGTCCATTCCGGCGACCGCCTAGCCATTTTCCCCATCGAAATGTCTGTATTATACAGACAGTATTTTGTCAAGTTTGATGACTAAATAGAGACCTGATTAAGGACTTGGAGATGCCGAACTCCGTGTTTGGCAGCCAATTAGGCAACTAAGAACCGTGAGGTGGGCCTAGATGATTATTACAGTCAGGATGTTTGCCGGTTTAACGTGTGAAAACAAAGATTTGACCTGCTATGGGCAAAATGAATTTAAGATCGAGTTGGCTGGGAACATGAATTTGGTGGAAATTCTTAATTACCTAGGTATTTCGCACCTAGTGGCCAAGATTATCCTGGTTAACGGTCTTTTCAAACCTTTGGAATACATAGCCAATGACCAAGACGAACTTTCTGTTTTTCCACCGGTGGGAGGTGGATAAAAAAAGAAATCCTGCGCCTTGAAGAGATGGTGAAAATTGTCATAAGTGGTGTGATAACCGGTATCAGAAAGGTCCGCTTTACTGGGGGAGAACCTCTGGTAAGAAGAAATATTGTGGATGGGGACGATAGGTTTTATCAGGGCAACAGGCGCGTAATGACACAAATCGGAGGGTAAAAGATATCGGCTCCAAAGGGAACTGGGGGGAAACCTGAAATTATTTTCCAGCAATATTCTGAAAATTATTTCCACATCCTGCCGTTTTTATGATAAAATAGACCTATAAAGTACTAACATCGAATGTGAATGAAATCACTAGTGCATGCCGTAACTTTCCCAACGACGTTGTGGGGGAAGGGGGAATGGCACGATAACAAAACTAAATAAAAGCCACCGCATAAGATTTAACCTAGCGACGTGACAAAATGTCGTTAACAAGGTTTTAGGGGGAGAGAGGAGGTCAACTTCATGATGGCTGCTGATAATGCCAGTAGCCAAGAGTTGACCCAATCGACCATGGAGTTTCTTAAAGAGAAATGGCGGTCGGCGGCTTGGTCTGTATTTGTTATTGGCGTTTTGGTGTTGATTAGTCTGGTCCTGGGCAAAAATATGATTGCCATTGGCCTTTTATCCGGATGGATAATCAGCTTACTTAATTATATCCTCCTGGCCTTCTTGATTGATTTAATCGTCAAGAGATACAAGAAAAAAGGTAATAAGGTTATTACCTTGCTCCTTACGATTGGGGGGTACCATGGCCGTTTTTGGGCTTTGATTTTCGTTCTTTATTATGCATTTCAACTCTATGGCAATGGTTTCGGGCTTGCGTTTTTAATAGGAATGTCCCTGCTAAAATGGGTAGCTGTTTGTGAATCTTTAGACAGGGCATTCAGCGAAGATTTTTGAAAATACCCGTCCCTGGGAAATCGGGGGCGGTTTTTTCTTTACCTTTCTTCATGTTTCGCTTAATAGCTTAGAAAATGCCTTAATTTTTTTAAAAATCTGGAGGATTTTATTTGCGTTAAGTAGAACTAAGTTCAAAGCATATTCAGGCTACTGCGTTATTAATTAAAAATTTTGCATATATTATGGATGATTGAGGATATAAGTAATATATTACAAATTATTGAATGGGGTTTTTACAACTCCTGTTTTGACGTTAAATATCATGAGGTGAAGCAGATGACAAAGAGCATGACCGGTTACGGAAGGGGAGAAAGTGAACAGGAAGGCAAATTTTTTACCGTGGAGATACGTTCGGTTAACCACCGTTTCTGTGAAGTGGTAATAAGGCTGCCAAAGTATTACGCTGCCTTGGAAGACCGTATCAGAAAACTAATTCAGGACCGTGTCTCCAGGGGTAGACTGGATGTATTCTTCACTGTGGAAGACCATGGAAAAGGCAACAAGTCCATTAGAGTTGACAAAGACCTTGCCATGGCTTATTATAGTGCATTGGAGGAATTGCGGGAAACCATTGGTGCAGAAGGTAAACTTGGTATTATCGACATTGCCAGGCTGCCGGATGTAATTGCCCTGGAAGAGACCCAGGATGACCTGGAGCAGTTATGGCCGGCTATGAGCCAGGCGGTTGAACAGGCATTGGATAAACTGTTGGAAATGCGCGGCACAGAAGGCCTGCGGCTCAAGGAAGATATGTTGAAGAGGGTTTGCCTGCTGGAGGAATATACTGTTGGCATTTCCGAAAGGGCGCCTTCAGTGGTAGTTGAATATAAGGAGAAGCTTGAGGCCAGGCTTAAAGAACTGGCAGCTGATATTGAAATTGACGAGAGTAGGCTGGCGGTGGAGTTAGCCATATTTGCGGATAGAAGCAGCATTACCGAGGAACTGGTAAGACTCAGAAGCCATTTTCAGGAAATACGGAGTACTATGAATTCGAATGAGGCTGTCGGAAGAAAGCTTGATTTTCTGGTACAGGAGTTGAACCGGGAATTTAATACTATCGGCTCCAAATCCAATAACCTGAATATTTCATCGACAGTAATTAAAGCCAAGAGTGAAGTTGAGAAAATAAGAGAACAGGTCCAAAATATTGAATAAGGTTGCCTGACATGAAAATTTTTCGAGTAAAAGGAGGGTTGACGGGGAAAATATTAATCAGTACCCGCTTGGAAATAAATTAGGCTATCGTTTAGATCTTGAGGAGGGAACTTTATGGAAATCAAATTAATTAACATCGGGTTCGGCAATATCGTTTCTGCTAACAGGATTATTGCTATTGTAAGCCCGGAATCCGCACCTATTAAGAGGATTATTACCGAGGCCCGCGACCGGGGAATGCTCATTGATGCTACTTACGGCAGGAGGACCAGGGCGGTTATTATCACCGACAGCGACCATGTAATTCTTTCGGCGGTGCAGCCGGAAACTGTAGCTCACCGTTTGGCTACTAAGGAGTCTGGGCATCAAGACGATTTAGCTGAATAATAGATTAATAAAGGGGAGGGTGGCATGACGGTACCGGGTTTGCTGATTGTTATTTCAGGCCCTTCCGGGACGGGAAAGGGTACTATTTGCAAATCCCTGTTTCAGCGTAGGCCTGATATATTTTTTTCGATTTCTGCCACTACCAGACCACCAAGAGCCGGGGAAATTGAAGGTGTAAACTATTATTTTAAAGATAAAAAGTCGTTCGAAGAGATGCTTGACCGGAACGAATTCTTAGAATGGGCTATGGTTTATGACAATTACTACGGAACCCCCAAAACACCGGTAATAGAGGCTATGGCGTCGGGAAAAGATGTTGTGCTCGAAATAGATGTCCAGGGTGCTTTGAAAGTTAGGGAAAAAGCTCCCGAGGGTATCTACCTTTTTGTCGTTCCGCCGTCTCTCCGCCAGCTAAGGGCGCGGATTGAGCGGAGGGGCACCGACTCTATGGAAGTAATTAATAAAAGAATGGGCAAGGCTTTGGTGGAACTTGCTAACTTATATGCATATAATTATGTCATAGTCAATGATATTGTGGAAGAAGCCGTGGATAGGGTGGAGAGTATCTTAAAGGCCGAGAAATGCACGGTGCAAAGGTACCGTTTCGTAGTTGACGGTGAGCCGGACGAACCACTGGTGGTGCCAAAGTGATTAAAAGGATGAAATAATTATTGGAGGAGGCTAAGAATGAAGCAACCTTCTTTGGATGTTTTGATGAGTCATGTGGACAGCAAATACACTTTAGTTGTAGTTGTAGCCAAAAGAGCCAGGGAAATTACCGAGAACGGCCTAAAGACGGCGGAAGCAGAAGCGTTCAAACCGGTAAGCCTTGCCCTGGAGGAGATTGCCAACGACAAGGTGTCTTGGGAACGTACTAAAACGGGAATTAAGTAGTTCAGATACTGAAATGTGGTGATAGGCTGATGCTAACTGACAAGTGCATAATTGTCGGAGTCACTGGGGGCATCGCTGCCTATAAGGCCCCCGACCTGATTAGTAAGCTGGTTAAGGCCGGAGTTGATGTACATATCATCATGACCGAATCCGCAGCCAAATTTATTACCCCGCTCACTCTTCAGACGATATCCCGCAACCCGGTCACTACGCAGATGTTTGAGTTTCCCGGGGAATGGGAAGTCCAGCATATTTCACTGGCCGACAGGGCCGACCTTATGGTTGTCGCACCTGCCACGGCCAATATAATCGGCAAAGTTTGTGCCGGTATTGCGGATGACATACTGTCAACAACTATAATGGCAACAAGGGCTCCTGTCCTGTTTGCCCCCGCCATGAATGTACATATGTATGAAAACCCAATAGTACAGGCCAATATTGCAAAGCTCAGTTCCCTTGGCTGCCATTTTCTTGAACCCGGTACAGGCCGGTTGGCCTGCGGTTATGAAGGAAAAGGCAGACTGCCTGATGTGGATATTATTTTCGATAAGATTTGCAGCCTAACAGTCTCCACCAGGGATCTGACAGGGAAAACATTTCTGGTAACCGCCGGACCAACAAGGGAGTACATAGACCCAATAAGGTTCCTTTCCAACGGCAGCACCGGGAAAATGGGATATGCCGTGGCCGAAGCGGCCAGAGAAAGGGGCGCCCGCGTGATTCTCATTTCCGGTCCGGTGAGTATTCCGGTACCCCCCGGAGTGACCTACATTCCGGTGGTGTCGGCCCGGGACATGTTTGAGGCTGTTGTAAAGCACTACCAGGAGGCAGACGTTGTTGTTAAAACAGCGGCTGTTGCTGATTATCATCCTAAAAAGCAGTTGGGGTCAAAACTGAAAAAGGGGCGCGACGACTGGGCGCTGGAATTGACGAAGAACGAGGACATCCTACAGTACTTAGGGAGAAACAAGGGCAACCGGATTTTGATTGGCTTTGCGGCTGAAACTGATAACTTACTGGAAAATGCCACAAGGAAAATCCGGGATAAAAACCTTGATTTTATAGTTGCCAATGATGTTACCCAACCCGGTGCCGGGTTTGGCACAGATACAAATGTGGTCAAATTCCTTTATAGGGACGGACGGGTAGAACAAATGGACAAGATGGGCAAAAAAGAAGTGGCCCATCATATTGTGGACCGGATTCTAAGTCTACAAGAAACATTAGCCAGAGGAGGTAGTTAGAATGACTAGAAGGCTCTTTACTTCGGAATCTGTAACCGAAGGCCATCCCGATAAGATTGCCGACCAGATTTCGGATTCGGTCCTTGATGCAATTTTTGAAAAGGACCCTATGGCCAGGGTTGCTTGCGAGACTGCGGTTACCACCGGTTTGGTTCTCGTTATGGGGGAGATAACAACAGGTTGTTATGTTGATATTCCTAAGGTTGTCCGGGAAACAATCAGGGAGATAGGGTATACCCGGGCCAAATTCGGATTCGACTGTGATACCTGTGCTGTAGTTACCGCAATTGATGAACAGTCCCCGGATATTGCTATGGGGGTTGACAGGGCTCTGGAGGCAAAAACAGGTGAGATGTCAGATGCAGACATTGAAGCAATCGGTGCGGGGGACCAGGGAATGATGTTCGGTTATGCTACCAATGAAACCCCCGAGCTCATGCCTTTACCGATATCCCTGGCTCACAAACTCTGCAGGAGGCTGTCTGAAGCCCGTAAGAGCAGGGAACTGACATACCTGAGGCCTGACGGAAAGAGCCAGGTAACTGTTGAATATGAAGGCGACAAGCCGGTCCGGGTGGATACTGTGGTTATCTCTACCCAGCATAAAGACGATGTTACTTTGGAGACTATCAGGCAGGATATTATTGAAAAGGTAATTAAACCTGTTGTCCCAGCCGAACTGATGGATGAAAAAACGAAGTTCTATGTTAATCCTACCGGCAGGTTTGTAATCGGCGGACCCCAGGGTGACTCCGGTGTAACCGGTCGGAAAATAATCGTCGACACTTACGGCGGGATGGCCCGTCACGGTGGCGGGGCATTCTCCGGAAAAGACCCCACGAAGGTTGACCGGTCTGCGGCTTATGCAGCGCGCTATGTTGCCAAAAACATTGTCGCTGCCGGCTTGGCTGACCGCTGTGAAGTTCAGCTTGCTTACGCCATCGGTGTAGCAAGACCTGTTTCGATTCTGGTTGAGACCTTTGGGACAGGCCGGGTGAGTGAAGAAATCCTGGTATCTCTCGTACACAAGCATTTTGACCTGCGTCCGGCAGGGATAATAAAAGAGCTGGATTTAAGAAGGCCGATTTACAGACTGACAGCCTCATACGGTCATTTCGGCCGGACAGACCTTACCCTTAGCTGGGAGAGAACAGATAAGGCGGAAGCCCTTCGCAGGGACGCCGGGCTATAAAATTTCCTCAACTGACAAGTCTGAAATGATGCTAATTGGGACGTTTAACGTCCCCCGCAGGCTGTTGAAAAACTTCGTCTAGCTTTGTCACCCAGTAGTGATGGGACAGTCAATGTACACCAGTACGCCTTCTGCCCCGTCACTACTGGGTTCCGCGCTATACTCGTTTTTAACAGCCTGCTTACATTTATGAATGGACTCTGTCAACAAGCTGTTGGGATGTATAACGGGCCCGTTTGTTTTTTTTGGATAACTATTCTTTCGTTTGCCTGTATCAAAGCTGTTAATCTTTACGGCTTCCGTGCCTTCTAAACCCGTGGAACAGGTGTCGGTCGTAATCCCGCCTGCAGGGCTTCATGTAATACTGGAAATTAGGCGTCAAGGGTTTTATAAAATCTGAGGGTTTGCGGAGCAAACCAACCTTTTCTATTTACTACACCAAAAGAAGCAGCCTCTTTTAAAGGTAAAACCCAAGGAAGGGGCGGGTGTGTTCCGTAGAGCGAGGCTGACGTCCGCCGGCCCGCGACCGCGTACGCGGGAGCGGTCTTTTGCCGGCTGAGTTGTTGCTCGCTCGCAGGAATATGCCCGCCCCTTCCTGGTATTTTACCCGAACCAAAGAGGCTACTTTTTTTACACCTCCACTTCTGATATAATATAATATCATGGTATCTTTGCCTACCTAGGCTTATCGGAGGAACTATGGCCACCAAGCCCTATGCGGAAATAATTGTAGATGTGACCGCAAAAAAGCTGGATAGAATTTTTCACTACCGGGTCCCCCAAGCATTATCCCAGTGTTTGGCAGTAGGGATGAGGGTTATTGTCCCTTTCGGCAAGAGGACGGTGGAAGGTTATATCCTGGGGTTTTGTGATACGCCGGAAGTGGTGGAGATTAGAGATATAATTGATATTATCGAAGATGAACCCATGTTGAATCGAGACCTACTGGCCCTTGCGGGTTGGATATCGGAGCGATACATGTGTTCAGTAGTTGACGCCATTCATTCCATGATGCCGGCCGGAGCCAGAATGGTGGGCTATAAATATATCGTCCCGGTAAAGCTCGATTTAACGTCTGAAAAGCTTGAAGATATGTTAACCGGTTCGGAAACAGAGGTATATAATTATATTGTGAGTCACAGAAAAACCCTTTACAATGACGTGCGTAAGGTTTTCGGAGACCGGCTCTGCCGATTCTCCGTGAAAAAACTAACCACCTTAGGTCTAGTCGAGGGCTTTGGGGAAATGAAGGCGAAAGCGGGGCCGCGATTGATTCAAACCATTGGTCCTGCTCTGCCGGAGAAAGAACTGGCCGTGATAATAACCGGATTGGCGGGGAAAGCGCCGAGACAGGCCGCAGTGTTAAAGGCCGCCTTGGACAGGGAGAGTTCTTCCGTCCGGGAACTGGCAGCGGCGGCTGGAACAACCCCAGGGACTGTACGGGAACTGGTCAAGAAAGGTTATCTGGTATCAAAAGAGACCCAAGTTTTCAGAGACCCATACGGGTCGCGGGCCTTTGAGCATACCGAACCCTTAAGCCCGACCAGGGACCAGTCTGCGGCTTTAAAGGAAATCATTGGCGCAATAGGCCGGGGTCAATACGAAACCTTTCTGCTCAATGGTGTTACAGGGAGCGGTAAAACAGAGGTTTACCTGCAGGCTATTGCTTATTGCCTGGCGAAAGACAGAGAGGCCATAGTGCTGGTTCCGGAGATTTCCCTGACCCCGCAGATGGTGGAACGGTTTAAGGGCCGTTTTGGCAGTCAGGTGGCGGTTCTGCACAGCCGGTTGTCTACCGGAGAGAGGTACGACGAGTGGACGCTGATCAAAGAGGGCCGGGTTAAAGTTGTTGTAGGGGCCAGGTCAGCTGTTTTCGCCCCCTTCACCAACCTTGGACTGATTATCGTTGACGAAGAACATGAAACATCTTATAAACAAGAAGACAGCCCCAAATATCACGCCCGTGAGGTAGCGGTTGCCCGGGCCCGGTTATGCAGCGGTGTGGTGGTCTTGGGAAGCGCCACCCCCTCGCTGGAATCGTATACCAGGGCCGTCGCCGGAAAATACAGGTTACTGGATTTGGACAGCAGGGTACAGGAACGGCCTTTGCCTGCAGTTGAAGTTGTTGACTTGCGCGAAGAAATGCATGCCGGGCACCGCAGTATATTCAGCCGCCGGCTGATCGAAAAAATAAAGGGTGTACTGGAACGACAAGAGCAGATTATCCTGTTCCTGAACCGCCGGGGATATTCCACTTTTGTGGTCTGCCGGGACTGCGGCCTGGTGATGAAATGTCCAAAATGCAGTATTACTCTTACATTACACGCTGGTGCAAACATCCTGCGCTGCCATTATTGTGATTTCAGCAGGAAGGCTCCGGAAATTTGCCCGAAGTGTGCCAGCAAAAGCATCAGGCATTTCGGTGTCGGCACCCAGAAGGTTGAGGAAGAGGCAGCCCGGTGGTTTCCCGTGGCGCGCGTGGCCAGGATGGATATGGATACCACCACCGGGAAGGGTTCTCACGAAAGGATCCTGAACAGCTTTAAGGAAGGTAAGGTTGACATCCTGGTGGGGACTCAGATGATAGCAAAGGGCCTGGACTTCCCCCGCGTCACCCTCGTAGGGGTAATCACTGCCGACACGGCTTTAAATTTACCGGATTTCCGGGCGGCTGAGAGGACATTTCAGCTTCTCACTCAGGTGGCTGGCAGGGCCGGGCGGGGCAGCACCCCCGGCGAGGTCATTGTGCAGACTTACAATCCCGAACATTATAGTATAATTAGTGCGCAGCAGCACGATTACCGCGGTTTCTACCGCTCTGAAGTAAAGCTCAGGGAAGTTCTTGAGTACCCGCCATACTGCTCCCTGGTGCGCATAGTAGTCTATGGAACGGAGGAAAATAGTGTTATCCGGGGAGCCGAAATCCTGGCCGAAAAGCTCCGGCAGGCCGTAACGGAACACAGTCTGGGTGTTGAACTGCCCCTTTTGGGGCCGGCGCCTGCACCAATAAGTAAACTGAGAAACAGGTTTAGATGGCAGATTTGTGTCAGGGGAAAACCCGGCCGGCTTGTTCGGCAGCTGGTCAAAGAAGAAATAGAAAAGATTGAGAACGGCAGTTTCTTTGGGAATTTAGGCATTAGTGTTGACGTTGACCCCCTTGGAATGATGTAGGTTTTGGGGGTATGATTATTATTTTACGGTCATGGTTATATAATTTAATAATTATATAATTTGACGGTTATATAAATTTATCGGGAGGAAAGGCGCCATGAGGTTAAG
>JAJZQD010000050.1 GCA_021847735.1 Bacillota bacterium
CATGTTAGCAGGGTCTTTCACCCGGGCATACAGCTCGACTCTGATTTTTTCGGTTTCCGAAGGAGCTTCGTTAGTAACTATGAAATGATATGTCCAAACCATCAGATGTGAAGGGTTGGATATCCCATATGACTGTCTATCCAAAAGTTCGCCGCTTTCGGAAACGAAAAAGACCTCTGCCCCAAAAATACCCGGAGTCAAAGTTTTGACCGCATTGCGAATAAAAAATGATAATTCGTAGCACTTCCCTGGTTTAACCTCCCCCGCTTCCTGGTAGATCCTGGCTGCTCCGGGCCCGTTGACTTTGAATTCGGCAACCCTGTTTTCTGAGCTCCCGTTTATTGTCCTGAATACTCCTGATGTAACACCAGCCTGCCCTCTTGACTGTATCTTCCAGAATGTCAGCCCGTTTTCAAAATTACCATTACAGAGTAATTCACCTTTTTCCCAGGAACCGCTTGACGGCATTTTGTCAAGCCTCCTTCCATAAACATTGCGGCAAAATAAATAGCCTCTTCTATATTATTCCTTGAGCAATGTATAGGTGAATTATGTAAACGAGCTGTTATTCAGATAATATTTGAGCCAGCTGTAGATTTTGGTTCCAACCAACGTCAGCACCCATAGTCTCACTGATAAATCTCAGCGGAACCAATGTTCTGCCATTTACTGTCATCGATGGAACATCACTTTCGATCCAGCTGCCATTTAAAAAAACGGCTCTGTCACCCACTCTCATTTTCATTGTTATTCCTGGCCTGGTGGCGGTTATCGTACTGTTTTTACTATCCCATTCCACCACAGCGCCCAGTTTTTCGAAGATCAATCTTAGCGGCACCATCAGACGTCCATCCCGGATTACCGGGGCAACATCAAATTTGAGTTGTTCCCCGTTAACTTTAACCCGGGGTATCAAAAATCCACCGGTTAACAAACTTTTATCATCAATAGAAACATACTCCGGTTCTTTCTTATTCGAAAAATCAACCGCTATAACATTTGAAGCCACAATGTTTCCGGCCTGGTCTTTTATAAAAACCACAAAACAACTTACCCCGGGCGGGATATCAGTCCATGTATACATCAGACGGTTCTCGGCAGCCCCATATCTGGCCGTTAGCGACGTACCGTCGTAAACAGTCCTGATAGGTTCGATGCCCTTTATAGTTCCGTAACTTTCCTGAAACCTCACCAGAGTATATTCAAGGATGTGTTTCCGGTGATCATCGGCGGGTGTCCAGGTAAAGACATACTGCCTGTGACCGGCGATATCGGTGTTCCCGGCTAGACTCAGAAGGACTCTCGATGGTGGAAGGTCTCCGCTGTCTTTCAGTCCTGATGCTTTTAACCAGTAATCCCTGACTTGCGGTAAACTTGCCGCCAGCGGCAAATGCCAGTTTTCCTGGGGTTGTACATTATAGGTCGCGGTAGTAAATCGCATCGCTGGGTCGCTGCGGCCGATTCTGTCCTGAATATCGCTGTAGACAACACTTTTTTTTGCTGTAGGCGAACCAAAAAGCTGTACATAATCTTCCGCGGCAATCTCCTGTATCTGCCAGTAATGATTAGCACCGGATGAAATCTTTTTATTTCCGGAGATTTGCCTGGCCCGGGCATATTCGGAACCTGCCCATTTATCCCACGGCTTGTTTTCAAATTTATAGTAGTAATAATATGTAAAATGATGCCCATATTCATGAGCAAGAGTCCGGGCTATATCTTCAATTTTCGGGTGGCTGTCACCGTTGTATATATCTATATATCTGCCTGGTTCAAGGATTAAGCGACCGTTTTTCTCCCGCCATTCTCCAAACCATTGTCCCGCAATTCCCGAGTTATCCGGAGCCGGTCCAGGGTAAATGTTAATTCTGGATAAGAGCTTTATTTCGTCCCCATGCAAATTTTTCTGTAACTCCAGATAAACTTCTCTAAGTTTGCTTTTATCCTGCCAGACTGCGGCATAACCGGCAATTTTCATTCCGTCAGGAGCAGTATATACAACAGCTTCCATAGCTGATGCCGGCTTCGACCAAACGCCTGCCAAAAGCACCAATAATATTCCGACAATAAAAATCCTTACGTTTCTTCGCATTTATTTTCCCCCAATTGAAACCTTTCTCTGATTGTTACCGTTTCGACATATTTCATCCTTTTTCCTTTGCCTGAATGGCAGAAAAAAAAGGGATTATTTACCCCTTCCTACACCAACGAATATCAGAGCAACCCCAGCAGCAATAATTATAAAACGATAAAGAGAAAAACCTTTGCTGCTTAAACTGATTAAACCAATTGACGTCACGGCAACCATCACAGCAGGCCCAATCAGAGCCAATGCCGCATTGATTTTCATCGCCTTTTCCACACTGTCATATCTAAACATCAACATTGCTGCAGTAAATTCAATTAACCCTGATAAACAGCGCATTAATGCCATCATGGCCACAGCCTTGCTTTTAACCAGAAACATTTTGACTCCCTCCTCACAGAAATTATCTATGCGTAAATAAGTTTAAATAGACGAGAAAAGGGAGAAATTAATAAAGCTAAAATTGAAAGGAAGTGAAGGAGATGAAGGCTAAAACAAGATTAGCCCTGGCTGCTATTGCGGCTGTACCGTTTATAATGGTGCTCGGTAATTCCATGCTGATACCTGTACTGCCGCAGATAAAGAAGGCCCTGGATATTTCTCAGTTTCAGGTAAGTTTATTGATTACCCTGTTCTCTATTCCCGCCGGGCTTACCATCCCTTTTGCCGGTTTTCTGTCTGACCGCCTGGGACGCAAAAAAATCATTGTCCCTGCGCTGATTATCTACGGACTGGGGGGTGTTATCGCTAGCATTGCAGTGTTACTGGTTAAGCATCCTTACCCACTTATTCTGGCCGGCCGGGTTGTCCAGGGGATTGGTGCGGCCGGTACGGCACCGGTGGCGATGGCGCTGGCAGGAGATATTTTCACATCCAAAGAACGGAGTAAAGCCCTGGGAGTTATTGAATCTTCTAACGGGCTGGGTAAAGTAATCAGTCCCGTCCTTGGATCACTTATTGGTCTAATCTCCTGGTCCGCGGCATTTTTTCTCTTTCCCGCCCTTTGTATCCCTGCAGCAGCGGCCATCTGGTATATTGTGAAGGAACCCCAAGGCGCTGGCAGTCAACAGCCCATAAAAGATTATGTTACTTCTATTGGCAAAATTCTTAAAAATAAGGCGGGTTTCCTTTTAACTGCCTTTTTAGCCGGTTCACTGGTATTATTAATTTTGTTTGGTGTTTTGACCTACCTCTCGGATTTTCTGGAAACCAAGTATCACCTGTTTAACACCCGCAAAGGGCTGGTTCTGGCCATCCCGGTGTTATTCATGAGCACTACTTCACTGCTCACCGGTCATTTTATTCAAAAAAAATTAAACCTAATGAAGCGCCTGGTTATTATCGGACTTGCTCTGATAACAATTTCACTGGCCATCATCCCTTTTTTCCGTAACATTTTTTTCTTTGTGGGCACCATGTCTTTCGCAGGCATCGGCGTCGGGCTGGTTCTCCCTTGTCTGAATACAATGATTACCAGTTCAGCTTCGACAGATGAACGGGGTATGGTTACATCATTATACGGTGGTGTACGATTTTTCGGCGTAGCAATCGGTCCTCCGCTTTTTGGTTGGTTGGTGGGAATCAGCCCCTTTGTGATGTTCTGGAGTGCCGCTGGATCAGCATTATTGATTGGAATACTGTCAACCTTCCTGCTGCCGGTCAAGTTTAATATGCAGGCACAACAAAAAGAAGCGAATAAAAAGAAAAAACCCCTTTCCGGTTTATTCATGGATACTATTACCTTCAGAAATACCCTGGGTCGTGTGGTAACTCGTAAACCTCTGCCGGCCAAGAAAGAAAATAAGCGAGAAAGCTAAGATCACCCGCTTGAATCCGTCGTTTCTATTCTAAGACTGAATTCAGGCGGGTGACCTCGACCTCGTGTTTAGTTAAGTTTATTTACAGATGATTGTTTACAGCGGGCATTGCTGCAATTTTGGGGTTGGCATAAGCGGGCACGGTTTGCTCTTTGGCTACCTTTTCCAGTTCTTCCTGCAGGTTAAATTTTATTTCCCGCTGCAGCATAATCATTTTTGGATGGCTAACATCCCTTGGACGTTCTGTATTTACGACAAATTCCTTTTTTATCCGGCCAGGCCGGCTGGAAAACAACACAATCCGGTCAGCCAGGATTAATGCCTCTTCCACACTGTGTGTAATGAAGATGATAGCTTTTCCAGTAGCCTGCCATATTTCGGTCAGCTCCTGATGAAGCAGGTTCCTGGTTTGACTGTCAAGTGCCGAAAATGGTTCATCCATCAAAAGAATCTCCGGCTCCATTGCGAGAGTACGGGCAATGGCTGCCCGCTGGCGCATCCCACCGGACAGTTCATGGGGATAACAATACATAAAATGGCTTAGATGCACCATCTGTAAATACTTTAGGGCTTTTTCCCGCCTTTCTTTTTTGGGAAGCTTAATCATCTTCAGTGCAAACTCTACATTTCCTAAAACGGTCAACCAGGGAAATAATGCACCTTCCTGAAAAACCACCCCTCGATCCGGTCCGCAATTTACCACCGGTTTTCCGTCGATAAAGACCTGCCCCCGGTCAGGCCGGTCAAGGCCGGCGATAATGTTGAGCATAGTTGACTTACCGCAGCCGGAGGGTCCCAACACACAGACAAATTCCCGGTCATGTATCTGCAGGTTGATTTCCTCTATAGCAGGCATAACACCGTTCCCGTTCTGTCGAAAACTTTTGTAAACCTCCTTTATCTCTACCTTCATGCCATCACAGAGTTCCGGCATCTATTAAACACTCCTTTTCCGCTAACGCATATTGTATACAAAAAAATGCTCATCCCTCCTAATAATTTTTTCTTGAAAAAATCCGATTCTACTTCCTTTATATGCGTTTTATGTGTACTTTGACACACCCTGCAACAGCAGTGAATAAACTACATCAGAAATATTGCGTTGGAGGAGTGAATATGATGTTAGAAGGCAGGATTTCCAAGGCATGGCTGGATATACTCGAATTCCCACTGCCCGGTAGATTGGCCAAACCGAGGGATTGCGGTCTTACAATGGTCATTGATAAGGGGGTTGGCATAACAGAAACCAGAGACATCTTATCCACTGCAGGTAATTACGTGGATATAGTGAAATTGGGTTTTGGAACTTCCGCGCTTTATCCGAAAGCTGTTTTACAAGACAAAATCTTTACCATTAGATCTTTTGGCGTAGATGTTTGTCCCGGTGGTACTTTTTTTGAAGCATCAGTAATGCAGGGAAAAATGGAAGCATATATCAACATGGTTTGGTCACTGGGTTTTTCCGCCATTGAAATTTCTGACGGAACCATCAAAATTACGGAAGAGGTGAGAGAAAAAGCCATTTATTTGGCCGCCAATACCGGCTTAAAGGTATTAACCGAAGTAGGGAAAAAACATCCGGATGATACTCTCGCCGCCAAAGCCATGCTCCGCCAGGTTGAGCGGGATTTAGCCGCCGGCGCTTACAAAGTAATTATGGAAGGCCGTGAATCCGGCAAAGGAATAGGGTTCTATGATGCCAAGGGCAATTTCAAAAATGACGAATTTGAGTTATTTCTGGCTGATATGAACGATGTTAAGCAGATACTCTGGGAGGCTCCGCTGAAAAACCAGCAGCAGGAATTAATCGTCCGTTTCGGACCCAATGTTAATCTGGGTAACATTGCGATGAGTGATATCCTGGCGTTGGAGACACTGAGAGTAGGGCTGAGAGGTGATACTCTTAGAAACGCCGTAAAAAAGGTGATGACAGAGTGAAATTGGAAGTGATTACTACTCTGCAGGATGTTACCGAAGATAAAGTTCGGGAAAAAACAGCTGTTGTTTTCGATGTTTTGCGATGTACAACTTCTATTGTAACAGCACTCGCCAACGGCTGCCGAAAAATCATCCCGGCAGCTTCAAAACATGAAGCCATCGAACTTTATAATAACTCGGCTGAAGTCGATAAATTGCTGGCCGGTGAAGTAAACGGGGTTAAATTACCAGAGTTCCACCTGGGAAATTCCCCCCTGGAATTTACTGCCCGGCAAGTTAAAAACAAAACCATTATTATGAGTACCACCAACGGTACCCTGGCCATAAAAAAATGTAAAACCGCACATGCTGTTCTTATCGGCAGTTTTCTAAATATTTCCTCTGTTTGCCGGCAGGCGTTGGCTGCAGGTCGGGACATTGCCGTTATCTGCGCAGGCACAAAAGGCAGAATTGCTCTGGAAGATATTCTGGTAGCGGGAATGGTCGTTGCTATCATCCGTAAGCTGCAGCCCGATATCCATACTGAAGACCCCGGCTTGACCCTTTACCATCTCTATCAATATCTCAAGGGAAATATGAAGCAGGCTGTATATACTTCCCGCAGCGGATTAAAACTGCACGACCTGGGTTTACGCAGAGATATTGACTACTCGCTGCAAAAAAACAGGTATGCAATCACGCCTGTTTTCAGGGAAAATGCTATCCGGTTAGTTAATTGAAACGTAGTGCCCCTGCTGAGCAGAAAAGGTACCAGGTCATTGCATTGACCTGGTACCTTTTCTTTAATAGCCCGTCCTTATTTAGTTATATTGCGGATATCGTTGGCATAAAGTTAAATTGAATCATAACTTATAGTATACATAATGTTAGTGGAGGTTTTAATTATGTGGGCAGAAACTGTCCTTGTTGCGCTTATCCTTATCGGTATCCTGGGCAAATCCCACATCGTGGCCACAGCTGCCTGCATCCTGCTCGTGATTAAAATGACCCGAGCCTATTCCCTTTTCCCCTTGCTTGATCGCCGGGGGCTGGAACTGGGGCTGCTATTTCTGATGATCTCGGTACTCGTTCCTTTTGCCACTGAGAAAGTAACCTTTAAGGATCTCCTGCACTGCTTCACAAGTCCGCCTGGGATAGCAGCGATTGCGGGCGGCGCCCTGGCCACCTATATGAACGGTGAAGGACTGGATCTGCTGAAGATTGACCCTGAACTGTTAGCAGGCCTGGTGGTAGGCGGGATCATCGGAATCGTATTCTTCCGTGGGCAGCCGGTGGGTCCGCTGATGGCAGCCGGGCTTACGGCGTTATTCCTCAGGGTATTCAACTGGCTATGGCATTAATGACATACATACTTCTTCAATGTATTCACTGCCAATCCGAAATTGTTTCAGGCAATTTTTATCTTCAATAAAACCAAACTTTTTAAACAGGCCCAGCGACCTTTTATTTAAGGTAAAAATGCTGGCCTCTATTTTTTTGTAGTCTTTTTGCCGTACCCAGTCGACAGCGTACTGAAGCATCCGCAGTCCTATCCTCTGCTCACGGTATTCCCTGACTATATGCAGGCCAACATGACAAATTTGAGCAGTCTTTTCCCGTTTGCCTTCGTCAGCCTGAAGAACGGCTAACCCACCGATAACCCTTCCCTCAATCACTGCTACCAGCAGAAGATTTTTGTCCCGGTTTAAGGCAGTAATGTATGCTGCCTCATCATTTTCCTTCCGGGAACGCTTTTCGCTCATCACCAGGCTGCGCTCGTCAGCTGCCGACCTCACAGCATCCACAAGTTCTCCGGCGTCGGCAGGAACCGCTTCACGCAGCAGCACAGATGAACCGTTCTTGGCTGCAAAGGTAATTTCACCTGACATATCCACCACCCCCTGTAATCATAATTATACTATATAATTTTTTATAAATACCAATTCTCCATACTTCACTTTTAAACTTTCTGCCACCACCGGGCATTTGGCTTTAAGTAGGAAATAAGTATTGTCGCCAGCCAAAGGAGTGCCTTCCAGGGATTCATAATTAGCCTGCCCCTTACTGATAATCAGGTCAGCCTGGCTCAGAATATCCAAAAACTCTTTACTGCATTTCCCCTCTATTGTACCCAGGAAATTGCAGCCACTGTCCACTACCCGGACAAGCTTATCTAAACCGGCCTGACGGGCGTCCTCTCTGGTGGCGTCATTCAATATAAAACCACCCTTTACTGCGTAAACCACCTGCTTGTTCAGAGCCAGTAATTCCTCAGCCAGCAGGCGGTCAAAAACGATTTCCCCGCTGTTGTCACCAATTATAAGCACAACTTCTACCTGATCAAGCCTTACTAAAAAATCCCGGTAATCCGATCTGGCAAAATCATTTTTTAGCACGTCGTTTATCGCCTTATCAAGATCGTAATCCTCAAATAACCCCAAATCCACTACATTGCCGGCCACAGCAAACTGCAAAGCGGTATACAGCGGGTTTGAAGAGTCCTTCAAGATGCGGGAAAGCCTCGGCAGCTGCTCCGAGGCCAGGCGATTAGATTCGTTTTTTGCTTCGGCAAAAAGGTCCTGTCCCCCCAGCCTTCCGACAAGTTGATGCAGAATTAACGTTGAATTTTCCGCCGGAGTCAGCCCGGTATCCAACTTCGCCACTTCCGCAAGGAGCGCCGTCAGGTGTCCGTCCTGCCTGTCTTTTGGTACCTTGGCCTGTTCCATGGCCTTAATGCACTGTGTGAGGTAACAGGGTATGCATTCAGCGGTAACCTTCATAAAATAACATCCTCCTCGGCCTGCTGCGAATAATTGTCTTTATATTTTGGCCCTTTGCGGAGTAATTATGTCATCTGGGCGCTGCCCCTGTGAGTTTCCGGGATATTTCAATGCCCAGAACATACAGTGAAGCAGTTGAAAGGTGTAAAGGCGCTGTAGCATCGAATAAAATGTTGGCATTGGGTGGAAACTCGTCGTCACCGGCCCACAAACAAAAGGCCAGGGGTAATTTCGGAAAAACAGGTATTATCGCTCCCCTGTCTCCCATTTCGATTTCCGAACCTCCCAATTCCCGGGCCCGGGTTATAAACCGGTCATGGTCATCGCTGAACTCTTTAGCCAGAGGTTCTATCCCCTCAATGGTAAAAGGCTTGTGATGGTTAATTCCGGAAGGCAGTTGAATAAATGACAACCAATTCCCCCTGGGCGCTGCCCCCGATGAAAAGGTCAAATACTGCAGAATTAATGTCTTGTCATTTTTACCCAATACCCGCTCCGGCTCACCGGGACAAGTTATAAATCCATTGACACAATCCACCCTGCAAGTTATGTTACAGTAGTTTATCAATATTGCATTTTCACCGGCAACGAAGTCCCCCCCGGCAGTTCCGGACATTTCCAGTGGATCTTTGGTTAAAAATATTTTAATGGCTTCCGTATAAGAATTTACATTGCACATGCGGTTGTCCCCCCTGTAAATCAAAGTTCCTGCCGGATTTTATAAATAGCTTAAAAATTCATACTGTTTTCTCGTTTGACCGGTTACAAAGTTTCTGATCCGTTCCCGCCTGTAGTTGGGCAGGTTGAAAAATTGAACGCCGGTAAGAAAGCCGCTATCCACCTGCTGTGACCGGACTACCCGGGCCAGCATCCTTTCCACACCAATTTCCGGCAGTTCAAAAGCCAGCTTTACAATCATATCCACCGGCAGCAAATAAGGAGATATAAAACTAAGTCCGCCTTCTCCGATGTCCCGACCGTCACCAAGTCCCATCTTGCCGCTCAGGTGCGCCACATTTCTTCTCTTATATTTCATAATATAAAACTCAACAGGAAATTCCGTTGAAATCCGGTAATGTATTCTCGGGTGCAAGCCCATCTTCCTGTTCTTCAAAAGTATCACCTCTCACTATTACTGCCACTTACAATTTTATATAATTTTCACATTAAAATCCACTGATTTTTTTCCTGTTTGTCTTCGCATACTAATATCACTGCATAGAATGAGGTGCTTTGGGATGTTTACATTAATTAAAAAAGGACAGGTTTTTACTCCAAAAAGTCATGGAATTATGGATATTTTTATTGTTGGTGACAAAATCGCTATGGTAGCACCGGAAATTAATATCCCTTACGATATCTTCACCGACATTACTGTCCTGGATGCTGACGGCTTATCAGTAACACCCGGTTTTATTGACCAGCATGTTCATATTACCGGAGGCGGCGGTGAAGGCGGACCGGCCACCAGAACACCGGAAATCATGCTCAGTGAGCTGACTACCGCCGGTGTTACTACTGTGGTTGGGCTGTTGGGGTTTGATGCAGTAACCCGCAATATTCCAGGACTGCTCGCTAAAGCCAGGGCTTTGGAAGCTGAAGGCATTACAGCTTACATTTATACCGGCGCTTACCAGATTCCTGCCAGAACTTTAACTGCCAATGTCCGGAGTGACTTGGTATTGATTGATAAAATTATCGGCACCGGAGAAATCGCTATTTCAGATCATCGTTCAGCACAGCCAACCCTGGCCATGTTGGTCAAGCTCGCCGCCGAAACCAGGGTTGGCGGCATGCTTGGCGGCAAAGCCGGAATTGTCCACCTCCATCTTGGCGAAGGAAAAACCGGGTTGGACCTGGTATTTCAGGCCCTGGCCCAAAGTGATCTGCCGGTTACGCAATTTGTGCCCACTCACCTCAACCGAAAAAAGAACTTGTTAAAACAAGCCTGCAAGTTTGTAAAAATGGGCGGCACCATAGATCTGACGGCGGGCATCGAGCCCGAAAAACCATCCCCGGATGCCCTAAATATTATGGAGAGTCTTAAATTGCTCATAGAAATGGGAATCTCCCTGAACAGTGTCACTGCAAGTTCGGATGGTAACGGCAGCCTGCCGCAGTTTAATGACCGGGGAGAGATTACAGGTATATCCATCGCTTCAGTGAAGGTGCTCTGGACAGACATAAAAAAGGCTATCAGGGCCGGAGTGGTTACCCTGGAAGAGGGTATCCGGCTGATAACCTTCAACGCTGCAAATACATTGAAACTGTTACCCGCTAAGGGCATTATAGCCCCCGGCAGTGATGCAGATCTGGTGCTGCTTAATCCCGACCTGGAAATCGATAAAGTATATGCTCGCGGCCGTTTAATGGTTGATAACGGCAATGCCATCATCAGGGGAACCTTCGAAAAATAATTTACTGACCTCCGCCACTGCTGCCGGAACCCGAACCACCGGCTCCGCCCCCCTGCTGTCCACCACCGGCGCCGCCTTTCTGACCACCCTGCATCATTTTGGTCAATGCTTGCTGCACCATAGTATGCACACTCTGCTGGACATCAGGGGTAGCCATAGCCTTTTTGATATGCTCCTGCAGTACTTTTTGACTGTCCGGAGAATTCAGGGCATTCTTCAACTGGTCTTGTATGGCCTTACTCACTTTGGGGGTCTCAAGGTTTTCCATAATTTTTTTCTCCATCAGCTTATCCGCCTCTGGTGACTGCAGCAGATCTTTCAGTTGATTGCCTGCAACTGCATCCTTAATTGCTCTTTCAGTGTCAGGCGATTTCACTTCCTGTTTTACCATGGTTTTAACATCTTCTTTGGTAACTTCCGGTTTTTTCTTGGGCCCGCCCAATAAAGAACACCCTGCTGTCACCGGTATAAAAGCCAGGACCAGGGCTGCGGCAATTAAACTCCTACCATAAAAACGCATAAGATTCCCTCCTCAGGTATTTATATTTTAGATTGCTTACCTGCCGGGACTTTTATACGCTTAAGGAACCTTATCCACTGACGGGAATTAAAAAACTAAATTTGGACCCCTGCCCGGGTTGGCTTACCGCCTTCACCAGTCCGCCATGC
>JAJZQD010000007.1 GCA_021847735.1 Bacillota bacterium
GTGAAGACATTTCGGAACGCAAAAAGGCGGAGGAGGTGTTGAAAAGGTATCAACTCCTGTCCGAACGTGCCCGTGACATCATTTTGTTTATTCAGCGGGACGGCTGTATTCTGGAGGCCAATAACGCCGCAGTAAACGCTTACGGTTTTCAACGCGAAGAAATGTTGGCCCAAAACATCTATGATCTGCGTGCACCGGAGGCGAAATCTTCCTTAGACCATCAAATTAGCAAGGGGGAGTCCGAAGGCGCTTTGTATGAGACACTCCACCAACGCAGGGATGGCACCGTGTTTCCGGTAGAAGTAAGTTTACAGGGGGCGTTTATCGGCAACCAGCAGGTTTTATTGGCTATTATCCGGGATATTACCGAGCGCAAGCGGGCGGAAGAGATAATTAACCACCTGGCATATCATGACCCTCTCACAGACCTGCCTAACCGGTTACTTTTTTATGACCGGCTGACAGTGGCTTTAGCAGACGCCCAGCGTAACGGGGGGATGCTGGCCGTAATGTTCCTTGATTTAGACCGCTTTAAATATGTGAATGATATGATGGGTCATGCCATAGGTGACCAGCTCCTAAAAGATGTTGCCAGACAACTAACCGGTTGTGTACGCAAAAACGATACCGTAGCCCGCATCGGTGGTGACGAATTTACAATTCTCCTGCCCTATATCAGCCATGAAGAGGATGCGGCCAGAGTAGCCGAGAAGATTATCGATACCCTTAAGAAACCTTGGGTGGTCAACGGCCAAGAATTTCAAATCACGAGTAGTGTTGGGATTGTCCTTTACCCAAATGACGGGGAGAGCGCGGAAACCCTGACAACCAACGCAGATACTGCCATGTATCGGGCTAAAGAAGAGGGGGACAATTACCAATTCTATACTCCGGCCATGAATATAAAAGCCATGGAGCGCCTGTCTATGGAACAGGCACTGCGGAAGGCTGTGGAACAAAAAGAATTCGTGGTTCACTACCAACCTCAGGTTGATATCAAAAGCGGTCGGATAATCGGTGTAGAAGCCCTTGTGCGCTGGCAGCACCCGGAACGGGGGTTAGTGCTGCCGATGGAATTTATTCCTTTGGCGGAAGACACAGGGCTAATAGTTCCTATGGGGGAATGGGTGCTGCGTACTGTCTGTGCTCAAAATAAGGCCTGGCAGGAGGCAGGATACCCTCCTATGCGTGTGGCCGTGAACCTTTCAGCTTGCCAGTTCCGGCAAAGACAGCTAGTTGAAACAATTGACGAGGTAATAAAGGAAACAGGTATGGACCCCGGTTTATTGGAATTGGAGATTACTGAAAGTACGGCTATGGAGGATGTAGAATTTTCCATTGGCATGCTCAAGAGCGTGAAAGAAATGGGAATCCGCATTGCCATTGACGATTTCGGGACGGGGTATTCATCGCTTAGTTACTTAAGAAGATTTCCTATCACAACTCTGAAGATAGACAGGTCGTTTGTACGTGATGTTCTTACTGATGTTGAGGATGCGGCCATAGTAGCAACAATAATTGTCCTGGCCCAGAACCTTAAACTCAAAGTCGTTGTTGAAGGGGTCGAGACCGAAGAGCAACTGGCCTTTTTCGAACAACAGGAGTGTTTCGAAATGCAGGGCTATTTGTTCAGCAAACCGGTGCCGGCGGAGGGTATCGAAAAGCTCCTCAAAAAGGCCTCGGCAATAGCTTTGAAAGCATAAGGGGCTGTCGGGAGACGGCCTCTTATGCTTTGGGTAAAGTGGAACACACCTGCATCTTCCACTTTTATTTGCGGAAAGAAGCTGTCTCCTGACCTTCGAAAAACATTCTTGAATTTTACCTGAGTTTACAATATAATTCTGTTATAATGGTACCCATAGGGGGTATAGTTTTAGATTAGGCCTTTTATTACTTTGATATAATATAGGGGGTGTTTGGATGATTAGTGTGACAAGCGAGGCCGTTAAAGAGTTGAAAGAGGTTGTGAAGGCCAATGAGGCCGGGGCGGTAAGGGTTGTTACTAAGTTTTACCGGTAAAATGTTGTCGGAAAATTTCTCTTAAAAGTAGTTGAATTATGCCAGGCAATATATTATAATACCCCTATGGGGTATGCTGGATAAAATTGCAGGAAGGGGGATGTTAAATGATTACTGTAACAGAAACGGCGCAGAAGGAACTGAAAAAGACCCTGTCTAATAACAATACCAGTATGGTACGGGTTTCATTTACCGGGTTTGGTTGAGGCGGACCAAAGTTTAATCTGGCTTTGGAAGAGTCAGCGAAGGATGATGATAAGGTTTTCGAACTGGACGGTTATAAAGTTGTTATCAGCAAGGATTATGAGCCTTTTTATAAAAACCTGACGATTGACTGGGTCGACCATAGGGCCAGCAGGGGATTCAAGGTGTATGACAGCCGCAACAGCAGCAGCTGCTAAAAAACGTCTAATCGTTTCCCAAAAACCCATTATCTTTGAGGCAAAATACAGCCTCTAAAGCCTGCCCTTTTTGGCAGGCTGTTTTTATAGACGGAGGTAACCCACCCGTGCCTGATATATCTTCCCTATACAAGCAGATCTATACCATCCTTGACCGCCATTTCTTGTCCCGGACTGACTGTGGAGAACTGTGCGGCAAAACCTGCTGCTGTTATACGGCTCCTGATGACACTGAGAGTGGAATGGAGCTTTTTCCGGGCGAGGAAGAGGTGTTTCGCATCGAAGCGGGCTGGCACAAACCCAGATTTTTGCCGGGAACCCTATATGAATACCCCCCCGACTGGGGCGAGAGGACGGGCTTATTCCAGATTAGGTGCCAGGAACCGTGCCCCAGGCACGAAAGACCGGTGGCATGTCGTTTATCCCAATTCCAAGACTCCACCTTCTATTAGGTGGAGTTTCCACTTTTCTGCTTCAGTGGGGGTAGAGTCCCCCACTGAAGTTTCGATGTTCAGCTTTAGCTGAACGAGTTCACTTCCTTTTCAGATATTTAACGAAGATGACGGATATTTGGCAGGTGTATTCCTCCCTCTCCGGAACACACCTGCCCTTTCCCCGAAACTCAAGTAAGGCTGCCTCATTTGGAACTAAATGAGAATGAAAAGGACAGGTAGTCAAATAAAATTGTAAAATTGTGTTACGACTGCAGTTTTACGCGCCGCTCAACATGTATGTCATTTCTCATAATGAAAAGCAAAACGGGAACCATAAAGCCCAGGAGAATGCTTACAATAATAAAGGGCATGGCGCTGTCAGGCCTGTATTTATTATAGAGGCTGTAAAGAATAATGTAGTAAAAAACGAAAAATGCAACGCTGACCAGAGGCCCTATTACCGGGGTCTGACCAAGTATTATTGCTGCTAAAAAGCCGACAGGCAGAACAAATTCCAATCTTGGTACAGATAAACCACCGATAGAGACCTGGTCAACAATTTTCCCCATTACATAAAGATTTGCAACAGGGATAAATGCCAGCCAACTTCCGTTGATTCCAAGATTTTTCCCCATTTTATAAAGGCCGAGGGCATACAAAACATATAACGCAAAACCGACCGCAGATAAAAAGACCAGAAAAGGAACTACCTTAAGCAAAACTGAACTGATATCGACTCCGGCATACATAACATATCATCTCTCCCCCGCGAATGTATTAGACCGATACGCGCCGGTCTAATACCACTATATTTAACATAATGCGGAAACGTACCTGATGATATGTTAAAGTATTAACCTTATTTATAAAGATTTGTTAAAACCAAATGCTGGGTCTCATTTTAGCCTCCTTATTGAATAGTTTTTTGGGAATTGGTCTCCGCGGCCTGTTTCCTTGTTTTACAGCAAAACTCGTAAATTCCCATGGCCATCAGAAACAATCCGAAAATCTTCTTTAAAAAAGGTGCCGGAATTTTTACTGCTATCATCGCGCCTACCACCGCCCCGGCAACTGTACCAACTATCAGGTACATTGCCAGCCGGGGGCGGACATTGCCCTGTTTATAATGGGTAACTACTGCCACCGCGGAGGTGGGGATAAAAGACAGCAGGGATACCCCCTGGGCTGTATGCTGGTTAATTTCCGTAAGAAAAATCAGGGCCGGAACGAGCAAAGTACCGCCTCCGACTGCTAAACCGCTTAAAATTCCCGCCAAAAACCCTAAGATTGTCACCAGCACTAAAACATCATCCTTAACCCGGCCAGAAACATAAAGACCCCGAAGAACTGGCGAAGCCTGTCAGCCGGTATTTTATTCATTAGTTTTGCTCCCAGATAACCGCCAAGAATGCCGCCCATGGCTACTTCCAGAGCTACCGTATAGTTTAAATCATTATTTAGTCCGTAAATAACACAACTGGCCACCGTTGTCGGAAGAATTACGGCCAGAGATGTACCATGGGCCTGGTGTTGTGAGACCCCCAGCGCGAATACCATGGCTGGGATAAGAATGGTGCCTCCTCCGATGCCCAGCAGGCCGTTCACCAAACCTGTAACGATACCAATACCGATTAAAGTGGCCAGCGTCAAATGTTTCATTTTTCCCCCAGTGAAAATTGTCGGTTCACAGTCTATTATTTTACACATATAATCTTTTGACACAGAGAAAAATATGGTATATTATAACAAGAACAAAAATTGAAGGGGGAATGCAGGTGGCAGTGTTTGTATGCGGTAAATGCGGTTTTTCAAAGGAGACAAGATGTAAACCCAAAAATTGCCCAGAGTGCGGAGCCAGCGACTCATTCACCAAAAAAGAAGAAAACAAGAAAAAGTAAAAAAGCAGCAAAAAAGCAGCACTGGGCTGCTTTTGTTTTAGGTACGGGGAGAAGAGGAGAAAGTATGAAGAGAGTTTTGTTTTTCTCAGTCTCTATTGGAGCTGGGCATGACCTGGCGGCCCGGGCAGTTGTTGAAGAGATACAGTACAGGTACCCGGATTGCCAGACAAAGATTGTGGATACCTTCAGGTATATCAACCCTGTATTAAACAAGGTTATTGTGGGCAGTTACATGGAGAGCCTCAAATTCAACCCCAAAATCTGGGGATATCTTTATGCCCAGGCTGAGGAGGGTGAAAAACTTGTAGACCTGGGGCAGATTCTCTCCAAACTCGCTTCGACTAAGATGGAAAAGCTGATTAGCGATTTTAACCCCCAGGCAATAGTCTGTACTCATGCTTTTCCGGCCGGAATATTATCCGTTCTTAAGGCCAAAGGTAGGTTTGGAGTGCCCCTAATAGGTGTCACGACAGATTTTACGGTACATCCTTTTTGGATTCACCAGCACATAGATAAGTATGTGCTCCCCTGCGAAGAATTAACATACGAACTACAGGACTACGGTATCACTGAGGACAAAATCATGCCAACTGGGATACCTCTTAGAAAACAGTTTAGCAAAAGGCAAAGTAAAGGCGAAGCCCGCAAAAAACTGGGTTTGGCTGACAAAACCACTGTTTTAGTAATGGGGGGAGGGCTCGGCCTCGGTGAAATCGAGACGGTCATTCAAACCCTTGGGAATGCGGATATTGACCTTGGAATCGTTTCCGTGGCAGGTAAAAACGACCGGCTGCGGACAAAGCTGCAGCTTATTTCTACGGTTAATAAGGTAACAGTCGTCGTTTTTGTCGAAAACATTGCTGAGGTTATGTCGGCGTCGGACTTTATTGTCACTAAACCGGGGGGACTGACCACAGCTGAGGTCCTGGCCACGGGACTGCCGATGATAATTGTGAATCCTCTGCCGGGACAGGAAGATAGGAATACCGAGTTTTTGCTAAACTCAGGGGTGGCAGTAAAGGTAAGGAAAACAGGTCAGCTGGTGCCCCGGATTAAAAACCTTATCTCAAATGGCATCAGGCTTAGGCAGATGGAAGAAATGGCGTCTTTGATCGGTAAACCGTTGGCCGCGTCGTCTTTAACGGATTTTCTTGAGTCATCCATTGTTAACGATTAAATTGGAGGGGTTTCCTTTGTCCAAGAGTTACATGAACCTCGATGTTACATATAAATTTGCGGTAGAAAAGCTTGTCAAAAAAGACCCTCAGGAAATGGCCAGAAACGCTGATGTCACTTACAACCATGAATCGGGGCTCTTTACGGTAACCTACCTCGGTGACAGGTACTCCGTTTCCTACCCGGACGGAATTGTCGAGTCCTTAGACAAAAAAGAAGAAGTTCCTATGACAGCAAAAATACTTGTTTTACACTACCTGACTAGCGCAAACGGCGCACCCTTGCAGAATAAGTGGATTTCCTTCAAGGAACTTCCTGACGGCGCTATTTACATTGAACCGTTTACCAACAGAGCCATTAAGCCAATGTTGAGTCTCTTTGCCGGAAAACAGGAGGAGTTTGTGGAACTGGCCCTAACCATCGGCGGAAAGGTGGAAAATCTGGGTGACACCGCTGTTACAATATTCCCCCTGCCCAGAGTTCCTATAACCTATGTCATCTGGAGTGGAGATGACGAATTTCCGGCTTCCGGTAACATCCTGTTTGACGGGTCTGCCTCTTGTTACCTGCCTACAGAGGACTACGCCCTGTTGTCCAGCCTGGTTGTATATTATCTTGGCAAACAGATGTAGGCCAGGAATAGGCAGGTGTATTCCTCCGGGCGAGCAACAACTCAGCCGGGCAACTGCTCCCGCATACGCGGATCACAGGCCGGCGGACGTCAGCCTCGCCCTGCGGAACACACCTGCCTATTCCTTATTGGGGGCAAAAGAAATAGGGTAATCCTCCGTGCGAGCAACAACTCAGCCGGGCAACTGCTCCCGCATACGCGGATCGCAGGCCGGCGGACGTCAGCCTCGCCCTGCGGAACACACCTGCCTATTTCTTTATATGGGAAAAAGGAAGAGGCTCGTTTTTTGTGGTTATTTGTTGAGGGAGAGGCGTGCGCTTTCAACATAATTCTGACAGTCCCCGGTGTAAAATAGAACTAACTATAGCCGGGGGGTGATCTGTAGGATGTATCCCGAGTCCATCAAAGGGACAGGTGTGATAAGGTATTTGTTTTTGGCCGGATTGCTGTCAATATTGTTAGGGACCCTGATTCAACTTGATTTACCAACTGTTCAGGATATTAGGGAAAACTTAATTCACCGGGTGGTGGAACGACAGCTCCAACTTCAGACATCCAAGGAAGAGGATCTTTTAAAAGAGGGTTGGATTTACTTCAATATTGGTGAGTATGAGAAGGCAAAAATGGTGATGGAAAAGGTGGCCGGGCAAGACCGGAACACTTCGGCACTGTACTGCCTGGGCTTGATAGATATGAAATACCGGCGTTGGGAAGATGCCAGAACCAGGTTGGAATTAGTGACGGAAAAGTCCCCGGGACATGCGGCATCGAGGGTAAACCTGGGGAAGGCATATTTCCAACTTCGTTATTACGGGCAAGCCGGAAGCCAATTTGAGGAAGCGGTGCATATTGAACCAACGGACGAAGAGGCCAGGTTATGGCTCGGAAAAACATACCTTAAACTTAATGAAGTGGACCTAGCTGTAAATATGCTGGAAACTGTCACCCACGGCAAAGAAGCAGTCGAAGCTGCCGCCTTGATGAAAAACCTACGCTAGATAAACAGGAATTTTGTCTTATGCTGTGGAAATATAACTGCAATCAATAATCTACCAAACGTTACCTAAAGGGGAAATAGTTGTGCAGAAGCGGTCAATTGACTGGTTTACCCTAATTCCGGTTGTTTTGTTATTATGCATCGGGATTATCATGGTTTTAAGCGCCAGTTCACCGATGACACTCACGAGCGAAAGCAAGGATGCCTTTTTTTACCTGAAGAAGCAGTTGGTATGGGTTGGTGTGGGATTCGTAATAATGTTTATGGCGGCAAACTACAATTACCGTAAATTGAAAAAGTACGCCACCCCGGCTGTCGTGATTACCATTGTTTTACTGGTAGTCGTCTTCGGTTTTAAAGCTAAGAACGGCGCGCACAGTTGGATTATTATAGGCAATAACCAGTTCCAGCCGTCCGAATTTGTAAAACTATGCCTGATTTTAATTCTATCGAAAATGATGAGCGTAAAGTCGGCTAAAATGCATTCCCTTCAGGAGGGTCTTGTACCTCCTCTAATTGTTATAGCTATGGTTTGCGGGCTGGTCCTGTTGGAGCCCGACTTGGGCACAACTATGGTTATTGCCATTACTTCATTTGTAATGCTCTTTGCGGGCGGGGCGCGCCTCCTGCACTTGGCTGCAATAGGCCTGGCAGGGGTGGCAGCTGCCATGGCTGCAATAGCTGTAGAACCTTACCGCCTAGCCCGGGTGTTTGCCTTTCTGGAACCCTTCAAAGACCCCCGCGGCATAGGCTATCAAATTACCCAGTCTCTTTATGCCATAGGCTCCGGCGGGTTTTTGGGTGTTGGGCTGGGACGTTCCATGCAGAAGTTTTACTACATACCTGAACAACACACGGATTTTATATTCAGTATATTGGCAGAAGAGCTCGGTTTTATCGGGGCCACCTTTATCATTTTACTGTTTATATTTTTTGCTGCCAGGGGATACCGTGTCGCCAAGAATTCCCGGGATAATTTCGGGAGCCTTCTGGCCTGCGGCCTTACGACTATGATTGTTGTGGAAACTGTCATTAATATTGCTGTTGTCACGTCATCAATGCCTGTAACCGGTATAACCCTTCCGTTTATCAGCTATGGGGGGTCCTCCCTGGTGTTTAAAATGACTGCCGTGGGGGTACTTTTAAACATATCCAGGTACATCAACCAGGAAGAATTGTTTCATATCAGCGACCGCAGTTCAGGGAAAAAAAGCCGCGTTTTCGGGATTTAAATTAGAGGGCTGCCCCAGCACGGTCGGCCTTTTTTATGGGTGAAATAATGAGCGATTCCAACAACATGCAGAAACTTTTCAGGGCGCTGGCCGCAGATCAAAAGGATGCCGGCAGGTGGTTACCGGAATCAGCAGCCCGGGATATGGAGAAACTTGTTTCCCTATTCGTGGTTGACAGGGTGACATATCCACAGGTATACGTCGATTCCCGGATTAGGGAAAAAATTCACATTTCTGAGATAATCGGCCGCAACGCAGCCCTGGTGTCGGCCTTTGCCCCTTTTTTTGAAGGCGCGAAGAGCAACTGGGAGCAGTATAAAAGACAGGCTGTACAGATTAATGAATGTCTGGACAGGTTTGGCCGGGAGGAACTCTTACACATTCCTGGGCAGGTTCACGAGGCAATTTTAGCTAATCCGGCGTTTAGTGCGGAAAACCGTCCCGGAAGAAAAAAGCTGGGATCTTATTATACCCCGTCTTATATAGTCCGGCACATGGTTAAACAATCTTTTAACTGTTTTTTTGGCCGCCAAGGAGTCGCCCGGCTGCCAAAGGGTTTTAAAGCTCTTGACCCGGCATGCGGGGGTGCTTCATTTTTATTGGAAGTCTGGGATATGCTTACTAAATACGGGTTATCAGAAATTGAAGCCTTGGAGGCGGTTTTTGGGACAGATATTGACAATGAGGCGGTCAAATTAAGCATTTTTGTCTTGACTGCGGCCGTCCTGGCAAAAACCGGGAAGTCCGTCAATCCGGGGGAAATCAAAGGAAGGTGGGAGAAACAGGTTAAACATGGAAATGCCCTTTCCGTATTAAGTTTGGAGTCCCTTTTTCCAGGCACCGGGCTTCCGGGTTTTATTAATTGGCAGGAGGCTTTCCCGGGGGTATTTGCGGAAGGTCCGCCCGTGAACCAAAGGGGGTTTGACTTCATTGTCGGAAACCCCCCATATGTAGCCAACAAGCTAATTCCTCTGCAGGACAAAAAATATTACCGGGAAAAGTACCTTTCAGCCGAGGGGCAGTTTGACTTATCTGTCCCCTTTATTGAACAGGGGATTAACCTGCTAAAAAACGGCGGTATTTTATGTTATATTACTTCGAACAAATTCCTGGCGGCAGATTACGGGAAAACCCTGCGCAAAGAGCTGCTTGAACGCCTGAGGATATCCGATCTGACAGACGTTTCTACACTCAAGGCTTTTGCCGGTACTGCCGCGTATCCTGTTATTATAACTGTGTGCAAAAAAACGCCGGCAGAGGTAAAATGCCCGGTAAGCATATTTACAGTTGATAACTGGGAAGACCTCGCTGAAGCAGACCCGGTCATTGTTGACCAGGGTTTTTTCCGCACTCACGGCGATTACCTGATTACAACAAAACTTGACAACCGCATTTTGCCTGTAATTAATAAGCTCAATGGCATCAGTGGGCGAATCCCCCAGGGCAGCATCAGGTGCGGTCTCGCTCTTACGGGCTTCAACCAGTGGACAGTGAAAAACAGCGCTATGGCCGAGGTTCCCGGTCCGGGGCAGTGTTTCCGTCCCTTTATTCAGGCGGGACACATAAAACCTTACAGAATTGAACAACACGATTGGATTGACACCAGCCGCTTTAATTCGGCCAAATGGCTGAGGCTAAAAGGACCGAAACTGGTTGTTCCCGGTATTGCCATGACGCTTAAGGCAGCTGTTGATTACTCGGACTGCCTGTTAGGGCGCGTGTATTTTATCAGGGAAACAGACACAGAATATGATTTGCGGTATCTGGTGGTTTTGCTGAATTCACTGGTGCTGAATTTTTATTACAGTGTAATGTATTGGTCCGTTCACCTGGCGGGAGAATACCTGAGGTTTAACAGTGGGTATCTGGCCAATTTACCTGTTTGCCCGCTTCCGGATAAGCCCGATTCCATCGAAGGGAGAATGGTTAGCGAGATAGTTGGAATCGGTCACCAGCTTAACGGCGGCCTAACCTGTCAAGAATTGGACGACCTGTACTGTCTGGCCGAATCCAGGGTCTTTTCTTTATATGGTTTAACTCCCGAGGAAGCGGAAATAATTATGGGGTTTCTCGGTTTACAAACCGGCAAAAGAGATAAAATAAAAAGGCTGATGAAGGAGGTGTAGCCTTGCACGAGCAAAAAACTGACAGCCACCTGGTATACCAGGGGAAGGTATTGGATTTAAGGCTGGATACTGTTATTCTTCCTGATGGAAAACAGACTACCAGGGAAGTTGTGGTCCACCCTGGGGCGGTTGCCATAGTTGCCTTCAATGATAACAACGAAATCCTGTTGATAAGACAGTTTAGGTATCCCGTAGGGCAGGTATTGTGGGAGCTACCCGCAGGGAAGCTGGAGAAGGGTGAGAATCCCCTGGAGTGCGCCAAAAGGGAGTTGGCGGAAGAGACAGGGCATGGGGCCACGGAATGGACACACCTGTCAACTTTTTTCACCACTCCCGGATTCAGTAATGAGATCATGTATGTTTACATGGCTGCAGGATTGTACAGCGACCGGCAAAGGGCAGATGACGACGAGTTTATTGAAGTTCACCCGGTGCCCTTTGACAGTGTGGAAAAACGAATTGCCTCAGGTGAAATCGAAGATGCCAAAACCATTGCCGGAATACTTCTGGCAAGATGCCATCCAAAGTAAAAAAACCGCCTTCCAAGGCGGTTTTTCACTTTTAAAGGGCTGGTTCAATTTCAAGTTTTTTGAGGTCGTTCATCAGTTCATCCACTTTAATGCCGTGTACCCGGGCAGCCTGCCCGACGCTTTCATAAGCGACTCCGCCTCAGCCAAGGCATTTCATACCATACTTGGCGAATACAGCTACCGAGTTAGGAAATTTCGTGATAACTTCCATAATGATGGTATTTTCCGTAAGCATTTTTAATCAGCCTCCAATTCTCCATGTTATAAGGTTTTTTTATTTTATGTGTGGTTTAATAAATATATTTTATACCAGGAGAGCAAAAATCCTCCTGGCAGGTGCAAAAAAAATTAGGAATCTGTTTTAAAATCGGAGGACTGGGCCATAGACTTCTCTGCCCGTTCGATAGCCATACGCACCAGATTGCCGCAGTTTCTTGAAGAGACACCGCCCCATCCTTCCCGGTCAACGGTTTCTTTGACGCCAAGCTCCTTCGCAAACTCGTACTTAAGAGCATCGGACATAATCCTACGTCTTCTGGACATCAGAACCCTCCCTTTTTAAATTTGCACCATCAATAGTGTTTGTGGAATCGTTTTAAATATTAGATGTAATACATAGCATAAATGAAATATTAAGCTATTACCGGCACAACTGAAGGTATAAGAAAAGGAGCAATAATATACAAAACAAACAAATTTTATCAAAAAAATATAAACTTACAACCGGTTTGAATAATAAATACTAAAATTATTGGGCACTATAACTCACAGAAAAAAACAAGGAGGATGAGCTATGAACAAATTGGATCAAATGAATATTGCAGATCTTTCCGAGAAAGAAGTGCACCAGTTAGTAAAATACGAAAAGGAAATCAATTCTATTCAAGAGGGAGAAAAGCAAGAAATCTATCTCTTAGCTTTGAAAAAGTAAAAAGAGGGGCTGTCCCAGAAGGGGCAGTCTCTTTGCTTTTTACGTCTGGGGAAATGGCAGGTGTATTCCTCCGAGCGGCAACAACGCCGTCCGGCTAACCACTCCGTAGCGGAGTGGTTAGCCGATGGCGTCAGACCGCTCTCCGGAACACACCTGCCATTTCCCCAACTTGAGTAAGACTGCCTCTTTTGAGACAATATGAGAAAAAGGCAGGGCCTGCGAGGGAGCAATAACTCAGCTGGCAAAAGACCACTCCGGCTTAGGCGGATCGCGGGCCGGCGGACGTCAGCCTCCCTCTCCGGACACACCTGCCATTTTCTTTTTATTGCCGAATGAGGAGCCCCTTTGATACAATAATGAGAGGAATCATTCTGGCAGCATATGAATATAGTTAGAACAACCGGTCAACCGTAAAATACACCCGTTGGCGATCAACTTTTTGAATATAGATTTGCCTGAGTATATAATTGAACTGACAAAAACCTCATTGTTTGGCAGCTGTAATGGAGAAAGGTGGAAATAAGTATGCAAGCTAATGTTGTTCTAGGAGGTCCGAAGGTCCTCCCAATATAAATAATTATGGGGGTGTATATGAATGGCACCAAAGGTGGAGGTTGACAAATGCGAAGGATGTGGTAATTGCCTGGAAGTATGCCCAGCAGATGTTTTTGAGATGGAGGACGGAAAGGCAAAGGTAATCAGACCTGACGACTGCCTTGATTGCGGAGCGTGCGCGGAAGAGTGTCCGACACAGGCCATAACTCTAGAAGACTAACTTAGAGCCCCGGATAAAAACCGGGGTTTTTCCATTGTTAAATACCTAAGATAACCCTCGCACTGAACAGCCTGAATCGTTTTATAAAGGCGGGTTGTTATAAATCAAAAGCGCCCTTTGAAAGGGCGCTTTTTTTAAGGCTTATTTGAGACCATGGGTCAGGTAAGGTTCAATGAACATTTGATTTTTATGTAAGCGGGCGATTTCGGGATTGGTGCTGACCTTACTGTTTTCCGGGGGGCGGCTTATCGTCGAAGCGATGCGAAGCTGCACCGGGTTTAAACGGTAGGCCATAATAATTGAACTTTGGTCACCGTTGGCGCCGGCGTGAACAACGCCCCGCAGGCTGCCCATTATTACTATGTCACCACTGGCAGTTATTTCCGAACCGGGGTTGACATCCCCGAGGATTACAACGTTGCCGTCATAATTAATTTTTTGTCCCGAACGCATGCTGCGACTGACCAGCAAACAAGGTTTTTTGTCAGTTTGGTTAATCCCCACTGACGGGATAGAAGGTGAAGCTTCGCGCATCAAGGGCCGCACATTGTCGGCCATAGCTGTTTCGCGCGGTGTTTCCGGGGCGTGATGAATCGCCGGTTCAGGCTCGACTGCCGGTTTCCAGGTGATTTCTCCGTCAGGGACAAGTCCGTGCTCACAGCAGATGTTTTCAAGTTCCTTGGTATTTTCTGCTGTCATGGTATTAAAGTCCAGGTGAAACGTAAATCTGGCGCCCTTAAAAAATCCCTGAGACGACTCAATTTTCTGTTTCAGGGTTTTCTTTAGTTCCTCAAAGTCATGGTTCGGGTCAAGGCAAATAACCAAACCCTTGCGGGTTCCTTTAATACTTATAATATCACTGTTCATGAATCTACCTCCAGGGAAACAGTAAGTTTTCCAATAGAGGATAAAATTCGACCAAGTATTGCAATTTCCTCTAAAATGTTGCGTAAAATTATTAAAACTCCCTAAAGTTTCCCCCCTTTTTATACGATAAAAAAGACAACCGAACAGTGGGGTCATGGATGACCCTAATAATTCCAAGGAAGGAGGCTAGGAGAAGATGCTCAGTACTAACCTAGCAACTGCGGACAAAGACACGGAACCGGATTTAAAACAGGAAATCAGGTATAAGTTTTTGGCTTCACTTATAGTTATTTCTGCGGGAGTACTTTTAGTTATTCTAAGGTAAAAAATAAGACAGGCCCCACGGCCTGTCTTATTTCTAGTCATCTGTTTTGGTGAATTTCTCGTATTCCGTTTCCAAATCGGGGTCATAAATGTGGGAGCGGTTGCGACCGTTGTTTTTGGCCCAATACAGGGCGGAGTCTGCCCACCCGATAAGGGTGGTTTTATTTATGCTGGGGTCAAATTGTGTTACCCCAATACTTACTGTGATAGGTTCCTTAAAGAAGCTTCGCCTGTCAGTGGTAGTAGTTTCTTCGATTCTGGTCCTGATTCGTTCCGCAATTTTGAAAGTGATCTCTGTGTCGCATCGGGGGAAAATAATGGCGAATTCTTCTCCGCCGTACCGGCATACACTGTCTTCCGCCCGCACGTTTCTTTTCAGCAAATTGGCCAGTTCCCGCAAAACGTTGTCGCCGTAAAGGTGCCCCCAGGTATCATTTACGTGTTTAAAGTGGTCAATATCCAAAATGACTAATGATAGGTTTTCACTATTATTAGTTGCAGTTATGATTTCCTCGTCAAGTTTTTGTTGAAAATATCTGAAGTTATAAAGACCGGTGCACTGGTCAATTATTGCCTGTTCCCGCATTAGGGCATACATCTGGGCATTACTTATCGCAATGGAGGCCTGGCTTGCAAGGGCATAGACCAATTCAATCTTTTCATTTGTGAGAGGCCTGTTTTTATACATGGAATGAATGTTTAAGAACCCGATTACCTTGTTGCGGGAAACAAGGGGGACAGACAACAGAAGTGGGATGGCCAGATCTTCACCACCCTCAATGAACCTGGGTTTTTTTGCTTCCAGAATCTCATGGAAGATGCCTTCATTAAGTTTGGCGTAATAAATATAGAAATTTTCGATATCATTGGTGGAAAGGCCGTGGCTTTCAGCGATTCTCAGAGTACTGTCGGTTTCATTTACAAGAAGTAGTGAAACACCCTGTGTATTTACCAGAGTGGTTAAGACTTGTAGAATTAGTGAAAGAATTTCCGGCAGTTCAAAAGTGGATGTAATGGCAGTGTTAATTTCCCTCAGAAGTCTACTTTCGAATTCGTTTCGGTCAAGTTGGGAAGACAATTCCCTTATTTTTTCCCGGTTTTCCACTAACAATTTACGTATTGACAGGGCCTTTTCTTTAACAGACCCGGATATTCTGTACTTCTTTCCGGAAATATGCTTACCGGACATTGGAACACCCCTTATCTAAACGGTACTGGTAATTACGTATTCTACGCTTTCAGGGAAATTCCTCTCGATTTCGAGAAAAACAGACAGAGAGGAGGATAATGGGATTAAAAAACCTGTTCATTGCTCAGACTAAATATGTTATTATTTGTATAGGACAAAACTTATCTGGAGAAGAAAATGTCAAAAAAAGAGCTGCTGAATATCGATAAATACTGTCTGATAACCTTTCCCACCACCCACAGTGCCCTCCACGCAGAAAAAGTCCTGGAGGAGAGCCAAGCCCCGCCCTTTATCATTGTACCGACTCCCAGGGAGATTTCAGCCGGTTGTGGCCTGGCTATAAGGATTTTTTGTGAAGACGTCTCTTCAATAACCGGAAGACTTGCCAATAACGGTATCGAAGCCATGGGGTTTTATGAGGTCGCAAAAAGTCAGGGGAAAAACACCGTGATTCATTTGACCTATAAATAGAGAGCGGGGTTCCGCTCTCTATTTTCACTCAGCGGAGGTGAAATAATGAAAGAACCCGTTCTGGTTGTCGATGATGACCCACACATCTGTGAACTGGTAAAAATGTATTTGGATGATGAGTATAACGTGGCAGTTGCTCATGACGGCGGCAGTGTGATGGGTAAAATCTCGGAAATTAACCCGGTGCTGGTAGTCCTTGACATTATGCTGCCGATTAAAACCGGATGGGAAGTCTGTAAGGAGATTCGCCAAAAATGGGATATTCCCATTATCATGTTAACAGCTAAAGGAGAAGAAATTGACAAAATCCTGGGTCTCGAACTCGGTGCGGACGATTACATAACCAAACCGTTCAGCCCCCGTGAGATGGCAGCCAGGGTCAAAGCGGTGCTCAGAAGAACCCGTTTGGGGGAAAAAACAGAGCGTATGTTGAGATATCCGGGGATTGTAATGGATGCCGAAAGCCACCGGGTTAAGGTGAGCGGGGAACCGGTGGAATTAACGCCGAAGGAGTTTGAGTTGTTGTGGCTGATGGGTTCAAACCCTGGCAAGGTTTTTTCCAGGGACCATCTCCTAAATAAGGTATGGGGCTATGATTTTTTTGGCGATACGAGGGCCGTAGACTCCCAGGTTAAAAGGCTGAGGAAGAAACTGGAAGCGGTACCCGGTGCTCAGGCGTACGTTCAAACCGTATGGGGAATAGGGTATAAGTTTGAGGTGCAACCATGATTAGGAGCAGGCTGTTTACCAAAATGGTTGTCACTTATTTTTGTATTATCATGTCGACATTGACTATGCTTGGAGTTTTACTGTCATTTTTACTTAATAATTACCTGATTTACAATAAACAGATGGAGATGCTGGTTAAGTCCACTGACATATCAAATCTGGTCAAGGTATTTTTGGTGGAAAAACGGGACCCCGGAGAACTTGTGGCCCTGCTCAACCTGGCCGACAAAAAACTGGGTACCGAAATATGGGTTATCGACCGCACTGGGGGGGTTATTGCTGCCTCGGCGGACCAGAAAATGCATGAAGGTGATTTGGTTGAGCCGTCAGATATTACAGACTTGCAGCAGGGGAAGGTAAGTATCAGGCGGGGTAAGTCACCGGTCTACAACGAAACTGTACTGTGGGTGATTGTGCCCGTCCAGGATAACGGCGGCGTAATTGGCGGGGTAATAATGTACTCCCCCATTTTGGGTATTACCCAGACTATGATTAAGGTAAGAAACCTTTTTATTTATTCCGCGGTTGTTTCAATTATGTTCTCTACCGTAGTGGTTTATTTTCTTTCCAAGTACGTAACCGGCCCTTTACAGGACATGAACAGGGTAGCCAAGCAACTGGCCTGCGGTAATCTCACAGAGCGGGTTAATATTAAACAGGGCGATGAAATCGGTGATTTGGGGGAAGCTTTTAACAATATGGCCGACCAGATAGAAAAGCAGGAAAAAATGAGGCGGGATTTTGTTGCCGATGTCTCCCACGAACTAAGGAGCCCCCTGACCAATGTGCAGGGATTTATTGAAGCGATGATTGACGGCAAGGATAGGACTTCAGAAGATCGGTCCAGGTATTTAGGCATTCTTCATAAAGAAACCCTGAGGTTGACCAGGCTGGTAAATGACCTCCTCGACTTGTCCAGGCTTGAGTCCGGAATACTGCCAATTGAAAAGCGGCCTGTGGATATAACAGAAGTAATTAAAAATACTATAACAAAGCTAAAACCGGCGCTCCAGGACAAAGGGGTCAATGTAGTGGAAGGCGGGACTGACCGGGAAATAGTGGTACAGGCCAATCATGACCGGGTTGAACAGGTGATGAGTAATTTGTTGGACAATGCTGTCAGGTATTCACCGGCAGGCGGCAATATTACCGTTAGTGTTGTGGAACACCTGGGAATGGTTGAGGTTACTGTTGTGGACGAAGGTGAGGGAATCCCGGCTGAGGAATTATCATTAATCTGGGAGCGGTTTTATAAGGTGGACAAAGCCCGAAGCAGGGAAACCGGCGGAACCGGACTGGGACTGGCTATAGTCAGGCAGATTATTGAATCCCTTGGTGGGGAGGTAAAAGCTGCAAGCGAAGTGGGAAGAGGGACTAAGATAGGATTTTTGCTTCCGGTGTCCCAGGGAGATACCTTTTTGCCTTGAGCAGTAAAAATAGGCAGGTGTATTCCTTCGAGCCTCAACAACGTCCGTCGGCAAACCGTTCCCGCTTTGGCGGATCTACCCGCAGGACACAATGAGGCTCTAAGCGCTAAAGCGCAAAGAGCCCCGACGGCGTTGGCGGTCAGACTCGCTCTGCGGAACATACCTGCTTATTTTTTTTACTCAAACCGAAAAAGGCTGCCCTTTTGGGCAGCTTCAATTATTATTTCATACTACTAGTCAAAATTTTACACTAAAGATTGTCCATATGTTCCCAGTGCGGTCTAATCAAATAAACCAGGAAGGCAATCCCGATTAGCCCGAAAATTGCCATGAGGTTATTAACCCCAAGTTTCATGTTGATGGCAAAGGTAATCAATGTTGTAACGGCAAATCCGTATAAACCCCACTTCTTCCATTTGTAAACCGCCAAAATAAAACCGAGGGCGACCAGGCTGGTAATAGCCAGAGCTGGAAGGAAAAAACTGATGGAAGCGTTAGAGTTAGTTTTGCTTTTAATAATAAGAAGCGAAATCCACATAAATCCATAAATCACTGCTGAAAAACCGTTGGCCAAAGCCAGCAGGGTCAGCCAAACGGTAAGGCTTGGATGACGTTCCCGGACTTGTCCGTCCATATATATTCCTCCTTTAAAGCCCTTTTTAGTTTTACATAATCCAAAAAACTTTTCTATAGATTTAACCCTGCCTTACTGCCTAAGGAACTTGGGTACTTCATCTTCTTCCTGGACAATATGGTGCCTGAGAACCTGCTCAAACCTATTCCCGATTTCTATAAGCTTTTCTGTATCCTTTATTTCCACAGCGTGAACATAGAGGTTAAAAAGAGAGAACAGGGCTTTATGTTCCTCCAGCATTTTTTGAATGAATTCCTTCCCCTCAGGGTTTAATTCGGCGATCTGCTTGTAAACTCCGGTCTCTTCCTTTTTGAAATGGGGTATGACAACATTTGTGATTACATCACCGAACTCTTCAAATTCCGAAAAAATGTTGGGAGTGGTCAACCCCGCTTTCAGATCTAAGATGTTTCCCTCAAATTTGGCAAGTAAAACCAAAACTGCCTTGTGGTCCTCATGGTATGTTTTCAGCCAATCCATATTTATCCCTCCTACACTCATACTGTTTATTTTGCCTTTTATGTCAGGAAAACCTTTTTACTGTCAATCTTTTTTCAAAAAAATTTGGCGCCACAGAAACCGCATTTTAACCCACCTTTCCTGCATCTTAGTCCGACTTGGCAGGATAGAGCGGAAAAAAGTATAATCAGTTATTAAGTTGTTTTTAAGGGGGACTGGCTTTGAGTGAAACCGTTTATTTAAGAGTTCTAATCCCAATAGTAATCTTAGCTTTTTTGGTTTTTGTATTCATTAAGTCAAATAATAAGTGGTTATTTGATGTTCACAAAAAAATATTTATCGAAAACCCGGGAATTGCCTCACTTGATTTTTTTGCTGTCTACCATCTTTCGGAACCGCCGGGCCTGTTTCAGTTTTTGTCACGAAAAGAGACAGGAATAATTACTTTCAAAGAAAACATGATTTCGTTTTTGGGATACAAATCCCAGTTCACACCGGTCAGGCTTTGTTTTCCACTCCAAGGCTTTGAAACAGCCTGGGTAGGTAAAACATTTGGGTTCGGCAGGACTCACTGGTTCGTATTTAAACAAGGGGATGAAAGGCACTACTTCTCTGCTGAAACAGGTAAATTATTTCCAAAAAATGAAAAGGAATCGAAAGAAATATTTGAAAAAATAAGCAGAGCAAATGTAAAAAGTTAGAAACGAAAATATAAAAAATGTAAATCGTTAAATTGTTTTATCCTGGGAAGTCTACATTTTAACCCCTTTAACCCGCATTTTAACCCAGTTATAAAGGAAAATATCTAAATTCGTGGAAACAATCCGAAGAGAAAAATTTCTAGATTTTATAACTGGGTGGAGACAGGGGAATGCAGATGGATTTTCATAAGCTTACAGAAACTATAACAAAAACCGCGAAATCGATTCTATATAACCCTGCGATGGCCGACCGTTTCGGCAGGCCTTGTGTTATACTTGAGCCCGATGACGCTTTCAAAACATTTGAAGGTCCCAACAACATTATCATAGCCTTCAAATTACTTAAAGAGCAAAGAAATATTGAAGATAGTTTCTGGGTTTTAAACTGTTGGAATGATGAAATCGTTTCTATTGAAAACCTAAAACGTTTTAAGGATTCCCTGTCTGTTTTTCCTGGATTGAATGTTAAAGGCACCTGTATTACATCTCAATCCCCATTTTCCAGGGAGGCCGTTGACTTTGCCGTTAAATCCAACATTGGGCTGGCTCGCATTTCTCCGACATTCCTTTTAAGTATCGACTCCTCTATCAACGACGTTATACACCGGACAAGTCCGCTTGAGATAAGAAATGCTCTTTGTGACCACGAATTCGGGAACAGGAGAAAAAGATTTTACGGTATAACTACAGAAGGAAAGATTGAACACCTGGGATCACTGGAAAACTATGTCCGAATTGAATTGCTCAAATAAGGCTGTTGAAAAACTACCTTCAGCGGTAAAATTGTTTCATAGCCATGCTCGTTTTTGAACAGTCTACATTTTTGTCAGAAAACTTTTGTCATTAATCTGACCTGCTTTTTGGCAGGTATTTTTTTATGTTGTGCTCTCCGTGTACTCCGCGGTTCAATAATAGTTACGGTTTGACCCCCTAATTCAAAGGAGAAGTTTGAGGCAACAGCGAATTATTCTTACAAAACATTTGAAGGGGTGTCAATATTGAACCTCCGTTTTATCCTGGGCCGAGCCGGAACCGGCAAAACCAGCTATATACTAAACGAAGTTGTAACGGCGGCAAACCTTTCCCCGCAAGGTCCGCCGATAATCCTGCTCGTTCCGGAACAGGCAACATTCCAAATGGAATATTCTCTTGCTGCGGCCATTGATTCCCGTGGCTCAATACGGGCCCAGGTTTTAAGCTTTCGCCGGCTGGCCCACCGGGTCCTGTTGGAAACGGGCGGCGGCGCCAGGATACCGATAGGTGAGTTGGGTAAAAGGATGGTCCTGCGACAGCTCCTGGATTATCATAATGACTCCCTCCGGGTATTTGGCAGGAGTACCGGGCGAATGGGTTTTACGGACTATTTGGTTAGGGGGATCGGGGAACTCAAGAACTACCTGGTGACTCCCGAAGAACTCGCCACGGCTTCAACCATGCTGTCAGGCAGTGGCGTACTGCTGCAGAATAAACTGGCGGATATGGCCATCTTGTACCGGGAAATGGAGAAATACCTCGAACCTCGTTATACTGACCCCGACGACTATTTAAAGCTGTTGGCAGACAAGGTCGCTGACTCGCCATCTTTTAAGGATGCGGTATTTTGGCTTGATGGGTTTAAGGGATTTACTCCTCAGGAGATTCTGGTCATCGAAAGGATTTTTCAGGCCGCCGGTCAGGTGAACATAGCCCTGTGTCTTGACCCGGCCTGCTTGAAAACTGAACTGTATGAAGACGATCTTTTTTATCCGACTTGGGATACTCACAGGGCTATAACTCAGGTAGCTGTCAAAAACCGGGTTAATGTTTGCGAGACGGTAACTATTTCCCCTGAAATACCCTTTAGGTTCACGGGATGTCCTGATATAGCCCACCTGGAAAAACACTTCTTCAACTACCCCGCCCCTGTTTTTAAAGGTACACAACAGAATATCAGGATTGTGGCGGGAGTGAATAGGCGGGCCGAAGTGGAAGCCTGTGCCCGTGAAATTATCGGGCTTTCCAGGGACAAGAGTTACCGCTGGCGCGACATTGCTGTGGCATTAAGGGATATAGAACCATACCATGAATTACTGAGTACAGTCTTTAAAGATTACGATATTCCCTTCTTTATTGACCGCAAACGAACTGTTATGCACCATCCCCTGGTTGAGTTTATCCGCTCAGCCTTGGAAATCGTTATCAAAGACTGGTCTTATGAGCCGGTCTTTCGGTGTCTCAAGACAGACCTGGTGCCGGTTTCAAGGGACAGTGTTTTTTTGATGGAAAACTACGTGTTGGCCCATGGCATTAGGGGGAAAAAGTGGTACGGCGGGGAGGACTGGCAGTACCGTTATCGTTATACCCTTGGCGAGGATACAGAAATTGACACCGGGGAACAGGCGGCACTTAATGAAATAAATGAAGCCAGGAAATCCGCCACTGGCGAACTGACGGACTTCTTCCGCAGCATTACAACGGCCGGAAGTGTCAGGGAAATGACTGCCGTCCTTTTCAAATTACTGGATGACCTAAATACGGCGGCTAAAGTTGACCAGTGGAGAATTGAGGCCGAGAAAGCCCTTAATCTTGATAAAGCCAGGGAGCATGCCCAGATTTGGGTTAATGTTACTGAGCTATTGGATGAAGTCGTGGAGGCCCTGGGGGAAAAGGAAATATCCCTTGACACTTACCTGGGTATATTGGACGCCGGTTTCGAAAGCATGACCGTAGGTCTAATCCCTCCGGGATTGGACCAGGTTGTTGTGGGCTCCCTGGACCGTTCAAGAAACCCCAGTATCAAGGCTCTTTTCCTGTTGGGGACCAGTGAAGGGGTGCTTCCTGCCAGGCCTTCAGACGACGGAGTTTTCAATGACGGCGAAAGGGAAAGGCTTCAGGAGGTTGGGGTAAGTCTTGCTCCCGGCAGCAGGAGACAGGCCTTTGAAGAGCAGTTCCTTGTTTATACCGCTTTAACCAGGGCCAGTGAAAAGCTGTGGGTCAGTTACCCAAAAGCTGATGTGGAAGGGCAGGCTATAGCTCCTTCGGCGGTGGTGACCAGGATACAGGAACTGGTGCCAAATGTTGGAGAGTACTGTTATCAGGTTGAGCCCCTGGCCGGGGATGAAATGGATGATACCGAATTCCTTGCTCATCCGGGGCGGGCCCTTACATACCTTACGGCCAAGCTCAGGGAGGCGAAGGCGGGCGGAACCGTTAAGCCAATCTGGTGGGGGGTTTACAACTGGTTTTTGGACACTGGATATAACGAAAAAACTCAACCCATTGTGAAATCCGTTTTTCATGTTAACAGCGAAAGACCTATTTCCGGACAAGTCAGCCATTCTCTTTATGGTCGGCCAGTGAAGGCAAGCGTTTCCAGGCTTGAGAAGTTTAAGGCATGCCCTTTTGCCCATTTTTCCTCATATGGGTTGAGTTTGAAAGAAAGAAAGATGTTTCGTCTGGAAGCACCCGATATGGGCGAATTTTTCCATACTGCATTAAAGAACTTTACTGATGAACTGCAAAATAAATCTCTCGACTGGGGAGAGATGCTTCCTGAAGACTGTATAAAGTTAAATGAAACCATAATTGCCGAACTGGCTCCACAACTGCAAAGCGAAATTTTGCTTTCCACGGCCCGGTACCGCTATTTAACCCGGAAATTGAAAAAGACTGTGGACAGGGCAACCATTGTGCTAGCTGAACATGCCCGCCGCAGTAAGTTTCGCCCGGTCGGCACGGAAATGTCCTTTGGTCCCGGCGGCCAACTTCCGCCCCTGACCCTGGAGCTTATGGGAGGGGAATCACTGCAGCTGAGGGGAAGGATTGATCGTTTGGATATGGCCCATGAGGACGGGGTGTATCTTAGGGTAATTGATTACAAATCCGGGGACAACAGTATCAAACTGGAAGATATTTATTACGGCCTCAGGCTTCAGCTGCTTACATATCTCCATGTTGCCCTAACCCATTATGCCGTTTTTCAGGGCGTGGAAAGCAGGCCGGGGGGAATCCTTTATTTTACTGTCAAAGAACCGTTAATCACCGGAAACGGTCCGATGCCCAAAGAAGAGGTGGATAGGGCGGTTTTGAGCCAGTTGAAGATGAGAGGTTTTCTTTTGGCAGACCCCAATGTTTTCAAAATGATGGACTCCTTAGTGGAAACAGGTTATTCCGAACTTTTCCCCATAGGTTTAAAGAAAGACGGCTCTTTTTACGGTGGCTCACCGGTAATTGACGGGGAGCAGTTTCAGATGCTGCGGTCTTATTTGGAGAAAGTGTTAATTGAGTCCGGGCAGGAAATTTTACAGGGCAATGTCAATATTGAGCCATATCGAAACAACAAAATGACAGCATGCCGTTATTGCAGCTTTAAGCCGGTCTGTAAATTTGACCCATTGCTTGAAGGCAACAGCTACAGAATACTGCCCCCGATTTCCCCCGATGAAATCTGGCATGCAATCGCAGGGGAGGTGGGAAACTATGACGAGTAGGTGGACAGGGGAACAATTGGCGGCCATCACTGCCAGGGACTGCAACTTGCTGGTATCAGCTGCGGCGGGCGCCGGCAAGACTGCCGTTCTGGTGGAAAGGATTATCAGAAAAATTACTGATGTAAAAGAACCCCTGGATATTGACAAATTGCTGGTGGTTACGTTTACAAAAGCTGCCGCAGCGGAAATGCGGGAACGCATCAGCACTGCCATTGCCCATGAATTGAACAAAAACCCTGAATCCCGGCACCTAAACCGCCAAATGACTCTACTAAATCGAGCTTCTATTACTACCATTCATTCTTTTTGTCTGGATGTCCTGCGCCAGTATTTTCACTGCATTGACCTGGACCCGGTTTTTCGCGTTGCCGACGATACTGAAGCGGCTTTACTGCGAATGGAAGCCTTGGAGGAGACTTTTGAGGATTATTATGCCAACGGGCCTGACGAATTTTTTACTCTGGTGGATGCCTATGGGGGGGATCGAAACGATTCATACCTGCAGGAAATGGTGTTAAGGCTGTACCAGTTTGCTGCCAGCACCCCCTGGCCTTCGCTGTGGCTTAGACGCCTGTCGGAGGATTACGCCCGGGCGGGTGAGGTACCTCTCGAATCCCTGCCCTGGGGGCAAACCATTATGGGGTGGGTGGAACTGCAGTTCCAGGGATGCCGGGTTAAACTTGACAGAGCATTAAAACTTGCTTCTTCCCCAGGTGGTCCGGCAGCCTATACAGATAACCTGGTTGATGATATAAACCTGGTTAACGATTTAAGCCTGGCGGCCGGGCGATCCTGGATGGATTTGTATAATTCGCTAAAGAATTTTGAATTTAGCAAACTTAAGAGGTGCCTGGACAAGGGTGTGGACGAGCAGGTTAAAAATAAGGCGCAGAAAATGCGCGATGACGTCAAGAAAACTGTCAACAATGTTAAAAGCACCTTTTTCTCACGGCCTCCGGGGGAACTGGCCGATGACCTGAAAAGAGTTGCTCCACTGGTGGAGACCCTTGCTGGGATGGTCACCGACTTCACCGAAAAATACAGGAAGGCCAAATCAAATAAGTCCCTGGTGGATTTTTCGGACCTGGAGCAATTCTGTTTGCAGGTTTTAACAGATGATACCTCCACCCCTGACCGGGTGATACCTTCTATGGCAGCCTGCGAATTGAGGGAACACTTCAACGAAATCCTGGTCGACGAGTACCAGGACATCAATGGGGTGCAGGAAACTATCCTGCAGTTGGTTTCCCGGGAAGGTACAGGAAATTCCAACCGGTTTATGGTGGGAGACGTGAAACAGAGTATCTATAGGTTCCGGTTGGCTGAACCAGCCCTTTTTATGGATAAGTACAGCAGGTATCCCAGAGTGAATGGTTCAGCAGAGCAAGGGATAGACCTCACAAGAAATTTTCGCAGCCGCGGGGAAGTAGTAGCTGCCGTTAACTATTTATTCCGCCAGCTGATGACTGCGAGAGTAGGAGAAATAGTTTACGACAGTAAGGCCGAACTTGTTTGCGGGGCGGAATATCTTCCCGGGTCCGGCACAGTCCCAACCGGAGCTGGCCCGACAGAACTATATATTTTGGAAAAGAATTTTGGCGGTGAAAGCCCGGGGATTGACAATGTCGAACCTCAATCCCGCGACAGCGAAGGGGAGGAAGGCAGAAGCCAAGGTGAAGAAGGCGAGGACGATCTGGACGCAGTTCAGCGGGAAGCCCGCCTCGTAGCATACAGGATTAGGGACCTGGTGACCGGTTCGGGGGAAAGGCAGGGCCCCGAAATCCAGGTTTTTGACAAAAACAGCGGCGGTTACAGGCCGGTACGTTACAGAGATATTGTAGTACTGCTGAGAGCCACCAGAAATGCTGCCAACACCTTTATGGAGGAGTTCCGAACGGCAGGGGTGCCGGCCTATGCGGACCTCAACACAGGCTACTTCGAGGTGACAGAAGTTGAGACAATAATGTCCCTTTTAAAGGTTATCGATAATCCCCGGCAGGATATTCCTCTGGCTGCACTGCTAAGGTCTCCCATTGTCGGGTTGAATGCCGAGGAACTTGGAGTTATCAGGCTTAGGGACACCAGGGGAGATTTTTACGATGCCGTCAGAAAGTCGGCCGAGGCAGGGGAAACTGCCGCTGATTTAAAGCTCAGGGAACTGTTGGACAGGTTTGAGGGTTGGCGCACTATGGCCCGCCAGGGCCCGCTGTCAGAGTTAATATGGCAGCTTTATAATGAGACCGGATACTATGCCTATGTGGGCGGTATGCCCGGAGGGACCCAGCGGCAGGCAAACCTGAGGGCTTTCCATGACCGGGCCCGGCAGTACGAAGCGACAACCTTCAGGGGTTTGTTCAGATTTCTGCGGTTTATTGAAAAGTTTCAGGAAACCGGCAATGACCTGGGCTCTGCCCGAGCGGTAGGGGAAAACGAGGATGTGGTCCGGGTTCTCAGCATTCACAAGAGCAAGGGATTGGAGTTCCCGGTAGTGATTGTTGCGGGCCTCGGAAAACAGTTTAATACAAACGATTTAAAAAAGAAGGCCTTATTCCATAAGGAGCTTGGGCTAGGCCTGCCGTTTGTGGACCCTGACCTGCGCTTATCATATCCGACAATTGCTAAGAACGCCATAGCCAGGAAACTGCATATGGAGCTACTCGCTGAAGAGATGCGCATTCTTTATGTGGCCTTAACCAGGGCCCGGGAAAAACTGATCTTGGTTGGGTCGGTCAATGATATTGAAAAGGCGGCTGACCGCTGGTGTGAAAATACTGCTTACAGTGGGTGGGCCCTGCCTGACACAGACCTTGCGGCAGCAAAGACATTTCTGGACTGGATTGGACCGGCTGTTGCACGTCACCAGGACGGAAGTGCCATCAGGCAGATGGCCGGATGTGACGCTATGCCGGCCGGAGTTGTTTGGGGTGACCAGTCAGGTTGGCAGGTTTTTGTAAACGGAAGCCACCTCCCCGACCTTATTTCCGGGCAGGTGGCTGTAAGTCCCGCGGCAATAGAGTCGGTGCGTCAGATGCAGCCGGTGGAGACGGAAGAACAATATGGGGAGTTCCTGGACAAGCGTTTAAACTGGCGGTACCCGTTCATCAAAGTGGTTGGAAAACCTGCCAAGGCTTCAGTGACAGAACTAAAAAGACGTTTTGCCCTTGAAGCCGGCGGTGAAGAACCCCCCCCGCCATATCGCTGCACAACGACGTTTGTCAGGCCCAGATTCCTCCAGCAGTCGACGAAATTGTCCCTGGCAGAACGCGGTACGGCGATGCACCTGTTTATGCAGCATCTCAAACTGAACAGTGAACTAACGGAAGCAAGTGTCAGGGAACAACTGGCAGTAATGGTTGAAACCGAACTTCTGACCGGGGAACAGGCGGGTGTCATTGATTTGCCGGCTGTTCAAGGTTTCATCAGGTCACCCCTTGGACAAAGGGTCATAAAGGCGGCTCGGGTCAGCAGGGAGGTTCCGTTTACGATGGTTATCCCCGCTTACAGGATGTTTAGCGACCTGACCGAGAATTACGTGGAACAGGTCATGGTGCAGGGAGTAATTGACTGTCTAATTGACGAAGGAGACGGGTACATAATAATAGACTACAAGACCGATAGCGTATCGCCGGAAAATGTTGATGAAATGGTGGAGCGTTACCAAGAACAGCTCAGCTTGTACGCCGAGGCCGTTGAAACCATTTTGCGCAGGCCGGTCAAGGAGAAATACCTGTATTTGTTTTCCCTCGGACGGGAAGTTAAATGTGGCTAGACCTGTGAACTCGTTCAGCTAAAGCTGAACATCGAAACTTCAGTGGGGGACTCTACCCCCACTGAAGCAGAAAAGTGGAAACTCCTTATAGAAGGTGGAGTCTTGGAATTGGGATAAAAGGTTTGGAAAAGGGAAGGGGTTTACCGTAAATGCGGATACTTCACACTTCAGACTGGCACCTGGGGCGCACCCTCGAGGGACGGGCACGCATCCAGGAACAAAGAGATTTTCTGGAGGAACTCAAATCTATTGTGGAACGGGAAGATATACACCTGGTACTGGTGGCTGGAGATGTATTTGACACCTACAACCCTTCGGCCGAAGCCGAGGAGCTTTTTTACGGGGCTTTGGAAGGCCTGGCCGGAAATGGCAGGCGGGCTGTTGTCGTAATTGCCGGGAACCATGACAGCCCCGACCGTCTACACGCCGCAAACCCGTTGGCTGAGAGGCATGGTATCTTCCTGATGGGTTACCCGGGGGAGAATCTTTTTACCGCGGAGACAGGGTTAGACACCTTGGAAATAGCTGCCGGCCGAGATGGCACGGATAAAACCGGAGCACCTGTCCGCAAAGTAGCCGGCGGCCCCGGGTGGCTGGAGATTACTGTCCCTGGGTGTGTCGAAAATGCTGTTGTGGCGGCTCTCCCTTATCCTTCGGAGCAGAGGTTGAACGAAGTGCTGGCAGACTCTCTTGAAGACAGTGAAATGCAGAAGGCTTACTCGGGCCGGGTTTTTACGGCTTTTCAACAGGCAGCGGCCTATTTCCGGGATGATACCGTTAATCTGGCTGTCAGCCACCTTTACGTGCTGGGTGGGTTGAGTTCTGACTCGGAACGGGAGATCCAACTGGGTGGGGCCTATGTCGTAGAACCGGCCGCCCTGCCAGCCAACGCCCATTATGTAGCCTTAGGGCATTTACACAGGCCCCAGAAAGTAGGGGGAACGCAGGTACCTGCCCGTTATTCGGGTTCACCCCTTTGTTACAGTTTTTCCGAAGCGGACCAACAGAAAGAAGTGGTAAGGGTCGAAGCAACTCCGGGGCAGGATACCGTGGTTACACCCGTTAAATTAACCAGTGGAAAGCCGATGCGGTTTTTGAGGTTTGACAGTCATGAGGAGGCATACCGGTGGTGTGAAGCCGTGGAAAACCAAAACCTCTGGGTTGACATGGAAATTGGGTCACCCTTGCCCCTGGAGAGTTGGCAGGTGGCGGAACTCAGGAAACTGCATACGGGAATTATTAATATCAGGATTGTCCTGCCAGGCCCCCAAACGGTGGAAGAAAGGGACCGGCGGCTTTCGGAACTGTCCCTGGAAGAGAAATTCAACCGGTTTGCGGCCAGGGAAACAGGGAACGCCCCGCCCAGGGAACTCTTTGAATTGTTTATAGAACTCCTTGAGGGGGGTGAAGAGCTTGAAACCGGTCAGGCTTAAGTTTTCGGGGCTGCAAAGTTACCGGGAAGAGCAGGTGATAGATTTCTCCGAACTGGGTTTACTGGGCACCTTTGGTGTTTTTGGCCCAACCGGGTCAGGTAAATCCACGATTCTCGATGCGATAACCCTGGCCCTCTTTGGCAAGGTCGAAAGAGCCAAAGGCGGTACAAGGGGAATTTTGAACCAGTTTGAGGACAGGCTTTCGGTTTCCTTTGAGTTCTCCCTTGGTGAAGACAGGTATCTGGCTGAACGCCTTTATGCACGCGAAAAACATGATCCTGATTCAGTAAGGAACAAAGGGGCCCGGTTGGTAAAAATCGCTGATGAAAACCTGGTACTGGCAGACAAAGCCAATGAAATGGACGGGAAAGTGACACAGCTTCTGGGGATGTCTTTTGATGACTTTTCGCGCGCCGTGGTTCTTCCCCAGGGAAAATTTGACCAGTTTCTAAAGCTCACGGGGGGCGACAGGGCCAGGATGCTGGAAAACATTTTACGTCTTGAACGTTATGGTGAAAACCTGTGGAAGAAAGCGTCAAATTTAGAAAGCCTTTTGCAGCAGGAAATTCAAACCAACCAAAAACTCATTGACCAGCTTGGAGACGCATCTGATGAAACCATCAGGTTGGCTGAAGAAAATCTGAAAATACATAAAGAAAAGGTAAAAGAAAAGAGTGTTACCCTGGAAAAAACCCAGGCATTTTTGAAGGAAATGGAGCAGTTGGACCTTGTTCATAAGGAAATAGATGCCCTGCGAAAGGAAAAGGAGTCCCTGGAATCCCAGCAACCGGCCATGGAATTCGATAAAAAACGCCTTGAAAAAACAAAAAAGACCGAGCCGTTAAGGGGCCTTTTGGAACAAGTAGAAGACCTGATGGTAAAAGAAGGGGAGGAAAGAGAAAAAGTTGCGGAACAGGAAGCAAGGTTTGGGGAGATTCAAATCAAGGTCAAGGTAGTTGGGGAACGGCTGGCAGTATCTAAAACTGCTGAAAAGGAACTCAACCGGTTGAAGGAAAAGGAACTTCCCAGGGCCGCCCTGGCGCAGGATTATGAAAGACAGGCTCAGGTTGTAATGGAAGAGTTGGCTGGTATCATACAGTCTGTCGGGGAAAAGAGTATAGAGCTGGAACAGTTGACGAAACTGGGCAGGGAGAAAGGGTCTTTACTGGAAAAGACCGGCCGGGAGGTTTCAGAACTTACGGAAAAGCGGCAAGGCTTTGCAAGGGTGCTGGCTCTCCGGCCGGAAATCGAAAAAGCTGCAGCTGCCCTGGTCGAGTACGAAAACAGGGAAACCCAAAAGAGAGAAGCAGAAGAAACCCTGAAAACCAGGGAAAAAGCCCTCCTGGGGGAGGAGGCTAAACTGAGGCAGTTTCTAACTGAAAACATCGGGGATTCGATAACCGGCACCGGCAATGAAAGCCTCACCCGCCTTTTAGAACAGGTTCCCATTGTTATGGGGGGGGCCTGCAACAGACTGAAGGAAACCGAAGGTTACTTGGAACAGTTAACAATTGAGAATATGGCGGCAGCTTTGGCTGATAAACTGGCCGAACATGAGCCTTGCCCTGTGTGTGGGTCTACTTCACACCCGAAGCCGGCCGCATTTCCTGAAATTGAGGCAGAAGGAACCGGTTTAGCCAAAGAAAGGGCGGCCCAGGCCAAAAGGGAGCTGGATGCGCTCACAAAATGGGAGAAAAAAGTCGGCCTTGCATATAACACTTTTCAGACCATTGAAGACGAAATCGCACTAGTTCACCGGCCTAACCAAACAGCAAAGGTTGAGGCTCTGGCCGGGGCCCGGGAAAAGTTGACAGTACAATTGGCGGCTCTGGAACAGGTAAGCTCCGAAATCCGAGGGATAACAGGACTGGCGTACCCAGCCCCGGATAATTTACGCATCTATAAGAGAGAATTGGACAGAGCCGAAGGGGAGAATAAACTGCTGGACCGCCGCATAGAATCCCTCCGGGAAGCGGCCAAAAAACTTGAACCGGAAATCACAGAGCTCAGGGAAAAATACACCAGGCTCAGGGCGGAGGAGGTCGGTTTAAAGGAAAACGCCACCGCCCGCGAAAACAGGGTTCTGGAATTGAGAAATATGGTAACAGAGATAACGGGCGGCTTAACTGCCGCCGAATTCCAACAATCGGTGACAGTCAAGACTGCTGCTATACAGGAGGAACTAAATGAGGCCCAACGGGCATGGGATGAGGCACGGAACGAAGAACAGGAAACAGCCAAAAGGCTGGAAGCGTTAAAGGCCGGTCTGAGTAAAACAAACGAGCATTTAAGCGGCCTACGGCAAAATCTGGAGAAAAACATGGCCGGGGAAGGCTTTGCAAGCCTAGAGGAAGTCCGGCAGTCACTGTTGGATGAGCCAGCCAGGAAGAAAATTCAGCAGCGTTTAGAGGATTACGGAAAAGCCTTAAACCATGCAGCTAAGAAATTAACAGAATTGGAGGCCAAAGCCGGAGAACGGCCGTTGGAACTACAACTGGAAGAAGCCCGCCAAGCCTTAGAAAACGTTAAGAGGGAATACCAGGAGACTGTGCGGGAAGAGGGAGCCCTCGAAAAACTTCTGGTCGATCTGCACGCAAAACAGATCCAATGGCTCCAACTGCAGAAAGAAACTTTGGAATTAAACCGCCGGAAGGAACTGGCTTCCAAGTTGGTCAGCCTTTTGAAGGGTAGGAGGCTGGTCCAGTTTCTGGCCGAGGAACATTTGAGAGACATGGCCGCAGAAGCCTCCTTGCGGTTGGGTATCCTAACAGGCCAACGATACGCCCTTGAACTTGATGACGGATTTAATTTCGTCATGCGGGATGACTACAACGGAGGGCAGCGAAGGCCGGTAAACACCCTTTCGGGAGGGGAGACTTTTCTTACTTCGCTTTCTCTTGCCCTGGCGTTGTCTTCAAAAATTCAGTTAAAAGGGCAGTACCCCCTGGGATTTTTTTTCCTTGACGAGGGCTTCGGGACCCTTGACCAGGAGAAACTGGAAGTTGTTGTAAACACCCTGGAACGGCTTCACGACGGCCAGCGTATGGTTGGGATTATTACGCACATCCCTGAACTTAGAAACAGGATGCCGCGTTATTTGGAGATTACCCCAGCCAAAATGGACGGGACCGGAAGTATGGTTATGGTGAGAAAAAATTAGACCAACCAGAAGGAGAAGACGGCGTGATGAAGGACATTAAATGGATACATAACAGGCGTTCCAGAGGCAGTCAGGCAAAGGTGCCTACAGAGTTCTTTAATGAGGATGAAACAAAAACGGTCCGGGACTTCCACCGAAGTTTTCCGGGTTATGTGGAGACCCCACTGAGAAGCCTGCCCAATCTGGCCAATTACCTGGGGGTTGCAGGAATGTATGTGAAGGATGAATCCCCCAGGTTTGGCCTCAATGCCTTTAAAGCCCTGGGGGGGTCTTATGCCATTGGGAGATACCTGGCCAGCCGGCTTAATATGGATGGAAGGAACCTGTCCTTTGAAAAACTGCGCCTTGAAGTCGCAAAAAATCTTCCGGGCAGGATAACTTTCACCACTGCCACTGACGGCAATCACGGCCGGGGGGTTGCTTGGGCGGCATGGCAGTTCGACCAGAATGCAGTGGTCTACCTGCCGAAGGGAACATCAAAAATCAGGCTTGACAACATAAAGGCCACCGGGGCGGAGGCCCTAATTACTGATCAAAACTATGACGACACGGTAAGAATGGTTGCCCAAAAGGCGAAAGACTCAGGTTGGGTTATTGTCCAGGACACGGCCTGGGAAGGATATGAAGAAATACCGGCTTGGGTCATGCAGGGATATACAACAATGGCAGCCGAAGCACTTGAACAGCTGCAGGGTTTCGGTCAGGACAGTCCGTCCCACGTGTTTGTTCAGGCAGGTGTCGGCTCTTTACCTGCGGCCGTCCAGGGCTATTTTACGGCAAGGTACAAAGATGCCAGGCCCAAGGTAATTGTAGTGGAGCCAGACAAAGCCGATTGCATGTTCAAGTCAGCCCTGGCCGGAGATGGAAAGCCGAGGAAAATCACAGGCAATATGGACACCATCATGGCGGGACTGGCCTGCGGTGAACCAAACCCTGTTGCCTGGCAGCTCCTGTTTGATTACACCGATATGTTTATATCCTGCCCAGATTATGTAGCAGCAAGAGGCATGCGGGTTCTGGGAAACCCCCTGGGGAGCGATCCCAGGGTTATATCGGGAGAATCCGGCGCGGTGACAACCGGTATAGTAAAAGAAATCCTGCAGCGAGAAGATCTGCAGGAAATTAAAGATTGTCTTGAATTGGACAGTAACTCGAAAATTCTGGTGTTCAGTACTGAAGGGGACACCGACCCTGCAAACTACAGAAGAATCGTTTGGGACGGGGTGCTTTAATCCCCGGCAACAAAGAAAATCATTTGCCATTCTCCGTTTTTAATGGTAAATTGGGCCCGGTAATCTACCGGCCTGCGCAAATATTTTTCATCTATGTACCCTTTTTGCCCAGAAGGTGTAAGGATTTTTTTCCAAGTGCCGGCCTCGCCTTTTAGAGTCCTGCCGGTAGTTGGATATGAATTGTTGTCTGCCAGTTTTAAAATGTTATAGCTTAACCCCATAATTACCCGGGAATCGGAGTTTGGTTCAGAGTAGATATTGACATTTTGATTGATTACTGCGGAATACTGGAACCTATCAAGAGAACTGGGGAATTTGGCAAACACATACGGGGCCGTGAAAACGGTCTTTTGTTTGTCAAAGGCACCGCCAAGAGTCAGAACTTCGTACAGTTCTGACCAAATCCCGGAACTGCCGGCATTGGAGTTTAGTCCCCATTCCACCAGGAACCCCTTGATGCCGTTAGTTTCACCAAAACTGTACTTGATGTTTTCGGACACGTGCTGTTTTAGGAAGTCCAAATCTTTTTTCCTGACAGCGGTAAGAAAATCCTCCCTAAATTTCAGAAAACCGGGACTTTGACTGGCATCATCCACCGGAAACAATACCGAATTCTGTTCAGGGGCGTTTTCTTTGGATGTACCGTCACCCTGTTTACTGTCCTTGGCAGTACTGCCGCTGGAAGCATTATCCTGAGAAGCATTATCTTGGGAAAAGCTGTTTTGAGAGTTATTGTCCCGGGGATTTTTGTCTTCAGGGTTATCCGGAGATATTTCCTGCTGGGAGTTGTTCTGCCCGGCATTTTCCCCCTGGGGGGAACCGTCGCTTTTTGCGGCCTGTTCACCGGCTTCGCCGCCGGGTGACGAGCTTTTTTCACCGGTCATCTGCCCTGGGGTAGTGAAATGCACCTCGGGCGGGCCGCCTAACGCCAGTGCTAAAAAGACAGCAGCTGTTACGGCGGTAGCGGAAACCCATATTTTCCAGTTTTGGACGCGCTTAACCACCTTGTCGAGAGTTACAATGGCAGACGAAATTAGCACTAACAGGAAAATAACTCGTAGAACTTCCCACATACCCTGACCTCCCAGCCCGTTCTGGGCAGCATCTCTGGAAAGAAATCACAGTTTAATTAACAATGGTATTCATTATAATACTGTCTTTTTCCTTCAAAAACGGGATAAATATTTAAGAAGAATGTGAGAAAATCACTATTCCATACTACTTGCTGATCCCTGCAAATCATATAACGGTATCTCAGTGTAAACTGTGTGAAGCAACTGCCGGGAACGCTCACTTAAAGGCTGGCCCAGAAATTCGTCGTACAGCATTTTGATGTACGGGTTTTCATGGGCTTTTCTTATGTCTTTAAGCTTGTCCTGCCTGAACAGGGCTTCGCCTCTTTTGTAGCGCTGCTCCATTTGGCCGTCCCAGGTGTCAAGCCCTGGGTATATCGGTTGGCCGCCACCTCCAACACATCCTCCGGGGCAGGCCATGATTTCAATAAAATCAAACTGGAGTTCACCGGATTTAACTTTGTCGACCAGCCGGCGTGCTTCACCAGTTGTTCTGGCTACTGCACAGCGCACCTTTCTGTCGCCCAGGTCAATTTCTGCTTCCTGGACCTTTTCAAAGGACATTAGTTCTCGCAAGGGAAGGGAATCAAGGGGTTGGCCTGTCATTTTTTCGTACACTGTACGCATTGTAGCTTCCAGCACACCACCACCTGATCCAAAGATAACCCCAGCTCCGGAGGCATAGCCCATAGGGTTGTCGAATTCCTCTTCCGGCATTTTGGACAAGTCAATTCCAGCCGTCCGGAGCATCTGGGCCAGTTCCCGGGTAGTTAAAACCACATCCACATCCCACTTCCCAGTAGCCCTGGTTCCTTCTTCCCTGACAGCTTCCCATTTCTTAGCCACACACGGCATTACAGAGACGCTAAAGATACGGTCAGGGTCCAGACCGGCCTTTTGCGCATAATAGGTTTTAACCAACGCGCCAAATAGCTGCTGCGGCGATTTTACACTGGAAAGGTGTGGGATAAGCTCGGGATAAAACAGGAGACAAAGTCTCAACCAACCAGAGCAGCAAGAGGTAAACTGGGGTAGCGGTCCGCCGTTTTTGAGCCTGTGCATCAACTCGTGGCCTTCTTCCATAACCACTATATCGGCTCCAAAACAGTCATCAAAAACCTTGTCAAAACCGAGACGGCGGATAGCGGCCACCATCTTTCCGGTAACAAGCGAACCAATAGGCATTCCAAAGGGTTCACCAATAGTTCCCCTTATTGAGGGAGCAGTCTGGATTATCACATGCTTGTTGGGGTCATGGAGAGCTTCCCAGACTTTTTCCTGGTCCTCTCGCTCATGTATGGCAGCGGTGGGACACAACAACAGGCACTGGCCGCAGTAAATGCAGGGTGTTTCGGCCAGGCTTTTCTTAAAAGCCGGGGAAGCTACGGCATCAAGACCCCTTTCCACTATCTGGTAGATGCCGATTTCCTGGATATCTTTGCAGACTCTTACACACCGCCGGCAGACCACACATTTACTTGGTTCCCTAACCATAGCAGGTGATTGGTCATCTTTGGGCAGAGTTTTCCTGTCCCCTGAAGCCACAAGGTTTGTTATATGGTAGCGTTCCGCCAGGGACTGCAGCTCGCAAACCTGGTTGCGGACACATGTCAGGCAGTCAAAGGGGTGATTTGAAAGAAATAACTCAAGGACCATTTTCCTTGCCTTAATCACCTTCGGAGAATTGGTATGGACAATCATCCCGTGAGCTGCAGGGATAGCACAGGAGGGCTGAAGCGATTTGGCTCCCTCAACTTCTACCAGGCAGACGCGGCATGCTCCAATGACATTAAGTCCCTTCAGGTAACACATAGTGGGTATGTAAAGACCTATACTCCTCGCCGCTTCCAGGATAGTGGTTCCTTGTTCAACTTCAACCTTTGTCCCGTCAATCATCAGTGAAACCAAAGTTTTGGTCACCCTTTCGGTATAGGTTCAGCCAGTTTAAACGTAACCTTTGACAAATAGTATGCCCTGATATTAAACAAAAATTTTGCCATGGGACAAAAAAATAAGTTGTAAATCACTCCAATAATTACACGGTATACAACTTGCATTCAGGACGATACTACTTATAGGAGGTGACAGACACTGCATAAAAATAATCGGTTTAATAATGTCAACAACCTAAATTACCGGCAGCCCATACGTTTTGAGGAAGCCCAAATTGACACCAAGCTTGACCAGATAAATGACAAGGAAATTGATCCTCTGTCGTTAGACCAGAATTTAACCAGTGAAGTAGATGTAACCTTCGAAAACACATTCGGTACCGCTTCTGATTTAACTTCCGATTCAGCCGCCCGATTATCGAAACAATTGTCTAAAGGAAACCCTTAAAAGTTCAGTTAAATTGCCAAAATTGCTAAATAATTATTTCTAGTATAATGCTCTTAATGCGAGCTTATACTAAAAATAGTCTCAGAGAGGAGGTGATTTAATGGGAACCGGACAAAAAAGTAATACTCTAGTAGTTCCGCAAGCCGGCCAGGCAATGTACAACTTCAAATACGAAATGGCTAATGAAGTTGGTATTACCAACCAGATCCAAGGCGGATACTGGGGACAAATCTCTTCCAGAGACTGTGGTGCCGTTGGTGGGCACATGGTCAAAAGAATGATTGAAGCTTATGAGCAATCACTGGTAGGCAAAGCTTAACGCTGAAGTGAGATTCAGATACCACAGTTAACAGTGAAAGGGGGGAAATTAAATTATGGGAACTGGACAAAAACGGAATAAACTGGTGGTTCCGCAAGCCGGCCAGGCAATGTACAATTTCAAGTACGAAATGGCCAATGAAGTAGGTGTCACTAATCAAATCCAAGGTGGTTACTGGGGCCATATTGCATCAAGGGACTGCGGAGCCGTCGGAGGGCAAATGGTTAAAAGAATGATCGAGGCTTATGAGCAATCCCTGGCAGGAAAAACCCAGTTTTAATTGATAGGTAAGCGGGCCACCCCGCTTACCTTTTAAATTTTTCATTGGGTAGTTACAGACTCCCTGACCAATCACTGGGGACCGGCCATTTAATGGAGATACATATGAAATTCTTCAGGTTCAACCGAAGGATGAAGGGCGATGGAAATACCTCCGGCAATAATTCTACTGATGGCTTCAATCAAGTCGTCAATTTCCTTTGGTGTTACCATTAGGTTAGTGCTGTATGGCCCAAGAACATTGCTGACAATCTGCTCCATTACAATCGGGTTAAGGTTTTTGGTATCATCTGAGCATACCGGATTGGATGCCAACTGCTGCAGGAACTGGTTGAGGGCCCCGTGAGCGATTACAGAAGCATTCACAACTGTCGGTACCCCGATGGCAATAACCGGTACCCCCATACTTTGCTGATTGACGCCCTGTCTTTGGTTACCTATCCCCGAGCCCGGCGCAATACCGGTATCAGCCAGTTGAATTGAGGTGGCAATACGTTCCGTGTTCTGTGCCGCCAGGGCATCAATAGCTATGACCAGGTCAGGCTGCGTTTTTTCCACAACCCCTTTAATTATTTCCGCGGTTTCAATACCTGTAATTCCTAGAACCCCGGGGGCGAGGGCACTTACCGGCCTCAGCCCGCCGGCCAAGTCCTGGGGAGCGTATTTTTTCAGGTGTCTGGTGACAAAAGTATAGTTGACTACACGGGGTCCAAGAGCATCGGGAGTGGCATTCCAGTTGCCGAGCCCGACAATTAGGACACTGGCATCCGGGCCAATCTGTAACAGGGTGCTTAGTTGTTTAGCTAAAACTTCGGCGATTTCATTGTGAATCTGTTTATTATTCTGCCTGATTTCCGGTGCGTCAATGGTAATATATGTACCGACCGGTTTACCCATCATCCTTTCGGCAGATTCGTCCATAACTTGGATAATGTTGACTTGGGCATGTTCAAAAGACTGTTTATCCATTTTCACCCCGGGGATTTCCTGGCCTGTTTCGCCGCGGACAATATCATGAGCCTCCAGAGCCATATCGATGGGAATACCCTTGCTGCGGTATGAATTTCTGTTTTCCACTGTAACACCACCTAATAAGTATTGTTGTTCCTATAAAAGATAGAATTATCCGTAAACCAAAAAAATATTCAGGTGTGGTCGTAAAAGGAAGGTATATTCCTCCAAGACGGCAACAACTTAGCTTGTTACCCAATCGCGCATACGCGCTCTACCCCAAGGGTACCGCTATCTCTAAGCGCTGAAGCGCTAAGAGCTACCATGTTGGACAAGCGGACGTCAGACTCGTCATGGAAGAACATATCTGCCATTCCTTTATTTGTGGTCAAAATTCGGGTGGCTGCCCCAGTTACTTACGGGATGAGGGAGCCCGGCCAAAACAAAAAAGATTTCCTGAAAATATAATGAAACCTTGAAATACGAAAGGTTTTTTAGCTTCTTTTGTCGAATTATTTAAGCAAAAGAAGTATGGATTCAGGAGGAAGTATGAAAAAGATGTTTTAAATGGCTTTTCTCATATTGTCCCAAAAAGGGGCGGTCTAGCTTGAGTTTGACAGAATCATTAGGGGAAGGGGCAGGCGTGTTCCGGAGAGCGAGGCTGACATCCGCCAACCGCCGTCGGGGCTCTTTGCGCTTCAGCGCTTAGAGCCCCGTTGTGCCCTGCGGGTAGACCGCGTATGCGGGAGCGGTCTTTTGCCGGCTGAGTTGTTGCTCGCTCGCAGGAATATGCCTGCCCCTTCCCTTGCCGCCGTATCTAAAATAAAGAGACTGCCTCTTTTGGGACACCCTCTTTCCTTTTTCCATTCACCCTACCTTTTTTATACATGACTCGTACAGTTCTCTAATAGTGCTGACAACCGCCTGGCGATCCCCGTCGTTATTTACAAAGTCACGGTTGTTCACATTGACCCGAAGCAAGGGGGACAGTTTATATTTGCCGTAATAATCGGTATACACCTCATGCAGGTTTTTCCAGTAGCTAACCGGCACGTTCATTTCATCTTCCCGCCCTCTCTGCCCGATTCGCCTGATGGCCTCATCGGCGGAAACGTCCAAATATACCACCAGCCCGGGCGGGTCAAGAGATTCCACCAGAGTGCGAAAGAAGGACTTATAAACAAAATACTCTTCAGGTTCCATATCTCCGGTTTTGTAGTAAAGGTTTGCAAAGATAGGGTCAGAGTATAATGACCTGTCCATGACAGCGTTTCCAAGCTGGCAGGCCTCTTTATACTGTGAGTACCTGTTATTGAGAAAACTAATCTGCATAGGGAAACACCAGCGGCTGCCTTCTTTATAATACTTGCCAAGAAGGTCGTTTTCATCCCGGAATATCTCCGTGTATGGTTTAAGTTTCAGTTCCCTGGCAAGGATGTCCATCAAAGAGGTTTTTCCTACCCCGGTCATTCCGTCAATAACCATACTAACTCCGCAGCTCACCAACACTTTCCTCCTCCACTCGTGGTGTACTAAATTTTTGGAAACAAAGTTCTTATAAAACCCCCTGCCCATCTCAAACTGAGAGGTAGAGGGTATACGCCGTCAAAAGGGGAATATGCGTGTGGCCAGCCTGATAGCCAGGTTTGTAAGTAGTCCGGCTGCCAGGTCGTCAGCCATTATACCGATCCCGCCTGGCAGTTTTTGCAGCTGCCTGATGGGGTCGGGTTTAAATACGTCCAGAATCCTAAACAGGATGAAAGCCATAATGAGGTAAAAGCCATGCCAGTTATATGCGGCAATAAGAAAGCCTGCCACTTCATCAATGACAATTTTGGGGCTGTCGTGCTCTTCCAAAACCTTTTCCGCTTCGTGGGACAACCAGACTCCAATGACGCCTATACCAACCAACAGGTAAATGTTGTTAGGAAAAATGACGGCTAAAATAAGCCCCAGAAGGGTCCCAAATGTTCCTGGCGCTTTGGGGATTAGACCCAGTCCGAAACCGGAGGCAAACAATAATATTAAATTTTTTTTCATTTGTGCCCCGCCTTTAGGAGGTGACGCGCTCGCCTAAAGTAGTCAAGACCAGACCAGATTGTAAAAAACACCGCCACACCCATTGCAAATTTTCCAACCGGTATATTCAGTAAATCAAAGGGAAAATCGTGAATAAACAAAAAAACAATGGCTATAATCTGTGATACTGTTTTAACCTTACCAAGTTTACTGGCCGAAATCACCATGCCGTCGGCGGCCGCTATTGCCCTTAAACCGGTTACGGCAAACTCCCGGCCAATAATTATGAACGCCACCCAGGCCGATATTTCACGAAGTTCCACGAGCGAGATCAGGGCGGCTGAAACCAGCAGTTTATCAGCGAGGGGGTCCATGAATTTACCGAGCCTGGTAACCTCTTTGCGTTTTCTGGCGAGGTACCCGTCAAGGCCGTCAGTGCTAGCCGCCAGAATAAACACGGCAGCCGCCAAATACTCGCCGTGATTAATCTTTATAGATAAAATCAGAAGAAGCACAGGTACTAATACTATCCTTACCAGTGTTATTCTATTGGCCAGATTCATTTATGACCTCTCCAATCAAGTCATACTCGTATGCGTGGGTCACTTTGACCGACACAATACTTCCCGTAACAAGCCCTTTTCCGGTTACGTAGATATTGCCGTCAACCTCCGGCGCATCGGCTTTGGTACGCCCAACATATACTTCTTGTTCGTTTTCGTCTTTTCCTTCAATTAAGGCCGAAATATTTCGACCAATTTTGTTTTTGTTCTTCTGCAGGGATATTTCCTGTTGAATCTTTATCAGGATGTCCTTTCTTTCCTCTTTGACGTCTTCGGCAACCTGTCCGGGCAAATCAATGGCAGAAGTCCCTTCCTCCGGCGAATACGTAAAAACACCTATCCTGTCAAACTTTACTGTCCTTACAAAGTCCACCAGGGTCTGAAAATGCCGTTCCGTCTCCCCGGGGAACCCGACAATGAATGAAGTCCTCAGGGTCAGACCGGGGATGTTTTTTCTCAGTTTTTCGATCAGTCTGAGAATTTCCTCCCTGGTTCCCCGCCTGTTCATGGCCCGCAAAATATCGTCATCCGCATGCTGCAGCGGGATATCAAGATAATTGCATACTTTGTCATGCCTGGAAATAACCTCAATTAAGTGGTCTGTAAAGTGGGTAGGGTAAGCATACAAGACTCTTATCCAGGATAGCCCTTCAACCTCTGCCAACCGTTCCAGCAATTCACCGAGCTTGTATTCTCCGTAAAGGTCCAAACCGTACCTGGTAGTGTCCTGGGCAATCAGGCTAACCTCCCTGACACCCAGCCCGGCGAGGTGTGAGGCCTCGGCAATAACCGAGTCCAGCGGCCTGCTGCGGTACCCCCCCCTTATTCCGGGAATGGCACAATATGTACACCTGTTGTCACACCCGTCCGCCACTTTAATGTAAGCCGAATATGCGGGGGTTGACAGCACCCGGGGCATCTCATGATTATAAATAAACGAAGTGGCTGCCACATGGACCGGTCTTTTACCTTCAAGGGTCTCCGCAACAACTTCTGAGATACGGGGTATTTCCCCGATTCCGATTAAACCGTCGATTTCGGGAATCTCGGCCAAGAGCTCATCTTTGTACCGCTGGGCCAGGCACCCTGTGACCACAAGGGCCCGGCACCGGCCTAACTCTTTATCCCGGGCCGCTTCCATGATGGCCCCTATTGATTCTTCCCTGGCGGCATTGATAAAACCACAGGTGTTAACCAACAGAACGTCAGCTTCTTCTTCACCGGCAGTGATAATATATCCTGATTCCCTGAGCATGCCAGCCATTACTTCGGAATCCACCAGGTTTTTTGCACAGCCCAGGTTGGTAATTCTAATTTTAAGCACCGGCAACTAGCCTCCACCTTAAAAAAATATAAAAACACTGGCAAATGACAACCAGTCGCAGTTGTCATTGACAACTGTCCACTGTCAACTGGCCACTGTTCTCTGTCAAAATATACTATACACAATTATAGTATAGGGTATCCGTTAATAAGTGTCAAAAGGGAATTTAGCGGACCAAACAGCCCGGCCCTTTTCCAATCAAATCCGTTCTACCCGCTTTGCAAAGGGCCTCTCTCACCAATTGCCGGTTTTTTGGATTCCTGTAGTGCACCAGGGCCCTCTGCATTTGCCTTTCCTTTCCCGACCTCGGCACATAAACCCGCTGCCCCGTTAAGGGGTCAATACCTGTATAGTAAATACATGTCGACAGGCTGCCAGGTGTGGGTGTGAAGTCCTGTATCTGCTCTGGGTTGTACCCCATGTCCCTGACGTATTCGGCGAGTTCGACAGCATCTTTTAAAGTGCAGCCGGGGTGGGCTACAATAAAATACGGTACAAGGAACTGGTTTTTACCAAGTTCACTGTTAACCTTGCAGTACCGGTCGTAAAACTTCCTGTATATGTCATGCCCAGGCTTGCGCATCAGCTTTAGGACTTCCCTGGAAACATGTTCCGGAGCAACTTTAAGCTGGCCGCTTACATGGTATTGACATATTTCCTTTAATACCTCCGGGTCTTTCTCATATAAAAGGTAGTCATACCTGAGTCCTGACCGCAGGAATACGTGCCTGACCCCGGGCAGTTTCCTTAGTTTTCGCAACAGGTCCATCAAATCGGAATGGTCAACCTGTATGTTGCTGCATTTGCCGGGAAAAAGGCATTGTTTGTCCCGGCAGGCGCCGGCCTGGAGTTGTTTTTCACATGCCGGCCGGCGGAAATTGGCCGTCGGGCCGCCCACATCGTGGATTATACCCTTAAAGCCGGGCAGGGTTGTAAGCAGCTTCGCTTCCCTGATGATTGATTCGTGGCTTCTGGCCTGGATGATACAGCCCTGGTGAAAAGTAAGGGCGCAAAAGGCACACCCGCCAAAGCAGCCCCGCTGGGCAGTTATGCTGAACTCCACTTCTTTTAAGGCCGGGACTCCGCCGGCTTTTTGATACACGGGATGGTAGGACCTTTTAAAAGGGAGTTCATATACCCTGTCCAACTCTTTGGTTGAAAGGGGCTTGGCCGGAGCATTTTGGACGACAAACTGTTTACCGTGAGGCTGAACAAGGGTCTTTCCGTGAAAAGGATCCTGCTCATAATAGGCAAGTTTAAAGGCTTCGGCGTACTTTTCCCGGCTGCTCCTTACCTCTTCGAAGAAAGGAAGCATTACTGCTTGGCCTTCCGGTTTCACCGAAGTTGCATAAACCGTACCGGGAATGTCGGTAATGGCTGAGATGTCTTCCCCTTTGGCCAGCCGGTGGGCAATTTCCCCAATTTGTTTTTCTGCCATCCCAAAAACGAGCAAATCGGCCTTTGAGTCAAGCAGAACCGAACGCCGCACCTTATCATCCCAGTAATCGTAGTGGGCCAGCCTACGTAAACTGGCCTCAATTCCCCCGATAACCAGGGGAGTTCCCGGCCACGCTTCCCGGACCCGGTTACAGTAGACTATTGCAGCCCTGTCTGGCCTTTTACCAGCTTTCCCACCCGGTGAGTACAGGTCTTCCCGCCGGGGCCTCTTGTTCCCGGTGTAATTGTTGACCATCGAGTCCAGGTTACCCGCAGTTACCAGGCACCCATACCTTGGCCTGCCCAGGGCAATAAAGTCTTCCGTATTACGCCAGTCGGGCTGAGATATTATGCCTACCCGATAGCCCAGGCTTTCCAGTAAACGGCCGATGACAGCACTGCCAAAACTGGGGTGGTCGACATAAGCATCCCCAGTCACCAAGAGAAAATCAACATAGTACCACCCGCGTTTTTCCATATCATTTTTTGACATTGGTAGGTAATCATTAAAGTCCAATTTATTCACCTGTTATATGATTTACTAACAATTATATCATTATTACGGCACTTTGGCCTGTTTTAGCTAAAATCCTGTCAATTAGGTTAATGACCTAAATACGAAAGGGGTCCGGCTATTTCGCCAAACCCCTTTTATTCCTTTAGGTGGAGCGGTAATTGGTAAACTGGAGAGGTACATCATATTCCTTTTCTTTTAAAAGCTTGATTGCTTCCTGCAGGTCGTCCCTGTTTTTGCCGGAAATCCTGACTTTGTCCCCCTGAATGGAGGGCTGAACCTTGATTTTTGAGTTCTTGATATCCTTTATAATTTCCTTGCCAACATCCTTGTTTATTCCCTGCTGTATAGTTACCGACTGGCGGACCGTGTCTCCTGCTGCGGCTTCTACTTTTCCGTACTTAAAGGCTTTAAGGTCAACTTCCCTTTTAATCATCTTACTTTCCAGAATTTCCACAACATTGCGCAGCTTGAAGTCGTCATCAGAAACGAGGGTAATAACTTCACCGTCATACTTAATTTCGCTCTTGCTTCCCTTGAAATCAAAACGGGTTTGGATTTCACGTCTGGCCTGATTTAATGCGTTGTCTATCTCCTGCATATTGACTTCTGATACAACATCAAAGGAATTCTCTTTTGTAGCCATCTTGGATACCTTCTTCCGAAACAAATTTTAGTTAGTGTTTGCACCGGTGCCTGTCGTAGAAGGGTTACCGGAAGAAAACTCTCTGGTCACCGGCTGACCGACAGGGCCCAGGGCCCCCAGGTTTTGTCCGTTAAGCGTGGCCTCAACTGCACCGGCATTCCCCAGTCTGAGTTTCACTGTTTTAGCACCGGAAAACGTTTTTGATTCACCGGGGTTAATGTTACCGGTAAACTTCACTACACCGTCTACCGTCACTCTAATCCAACAAACCTGGTCTTTGTCGTTTAGGGTGATATTAACCCCGCCGGCAATTTGCCCGGTTTGACCGCCGCTACCTGTACTGCCGGCACTGCCGGGAGTACCCTCGTTATTCGCCGTCCCTTGACCGGGGTCGGAGGAATTCCCGTTTACGCCATTTGATGGTTGTGACGATTGTGGATTAGCTCCGGGATTGGCCGTCGGATTGGCTTCGGGGTTCGCTGCTGGGTTAATGGCCGGATTAACCTCTGGGTTGACTGTCAGGTTGCTATCCGGTTTTTTGTCGTCAACTTGCTGGGTTGGCGGGTTCCCGAGGTCATTAACCGCATTTTTGGGAGAATGTTTATATACAAAATTGTAGACTACAAGAATTAAAATAGCCAGCACGGCAATTAATACCGTGGCCAGGTATGCCCTTCTGTCTGACCGGCCGTTTGAACGCCTTTTATTAATACTTGCCTCAATGTCGACCTTTTTATACTCGTCTTTTACCGGCATGCTTAGCAGTTTGTATTCGATCATTATTTCTTCCTGGTCGAGTCCCAAATAGTTGGCGTAATTGCGCAAAAACCCTCTGGCATATACGCGCCCCGGAATGACATCATAATCCCCTTCTTCCAGGGCCTCCAGATATCGTTTTCTGATTTTTGTGTCTTCCTCAGCCTGATGAAGGGTAATTCCTTTGGCTTCACGGGTATTCCTAAGTGATTCTCCGATGCCTCCCATTTCCGCACCTCCGCTAATACTATACTTATTTACTACGAGAAAGCAGGCAACCTTCCAAAAAATCCTTAATTGTTTCCGCGGCTTTCCCTACGTCGGTTGTATCAACATTCAGGTCGTAACCCGCTGCCGGGTGGGAAGGGTACTTGTACAGCGGGTCATAGTAGTTAATAAGCAAATACCGGACTACCTCATCCAACTGGCCGCACTCAATAAACTGGCACAGTTCGGTGACCTTTTTCTTGCCAACCCGCTGGGCAAGTGACATTACCGCGGCTTTTAGACCTTCCGTGTTTTCTTTACAATCACCACCGTAAATGCGCTTGATTCTTTCTATCCTGGTTTCAATAGAACAATAGGCCAATATCCGTATCCCGGCCCGCATCGCCTCAGCAAGAACTGCGGGGAGGAAAATCCTGCCTATTCTCTTGCTTTCACATTCAACAATAATATATCTCGCAGGTTCCCAAAATGCCAGATCCCTAACGAGCAAGGCCTCAAACATTTTCTGGCTTGGCTGTGGTGCCAGGCCTATTTGTCCGAAAACCGAACCCCTGTTATTGGCCAGCCCCTCCAAATCCACGGCCGGGGCCGATATCTGCCTGAGCTCATGTAAAACCTCGGTCTTGCCTACCCCGGTTAACCCGTGAATAACTGCCACCTTATGTGACAGTGGACAGTTAAGGTATTCATTGACATACCTGCGGTAAGCCTTGTACCCGCCAACCAGCCTGTAAACCGGTATCCCCGCAGCCTCCAGAACGGAGGCGACGGACTTGCTGCGCATCCCGCCGCGCCAGCAGAAAACCACCACCGGGCCGCCGCGCGCCAACTCCTGATACTCCTTCACCATCTCGGGCACACGCGGTGAGACTATGTTAACTCCCAGGAACATGGCGTCTTCTACTCCCATTTGTTTGTAAGTTGTGCCAACCGCGGCTCTTTCGTTGTCCCGCAGTATTGGCATACTTAGCGCACCTGGGATGGTTGCCTCCGCATGTTCACTTTCAGACCTTACATCTATCAGCTTGGCCCCTGGTAAGGCCAGAGCCTCCTGAACTGATATTTCTTTAGACATGTAACCACCTTTCCAGCTACTAATGTTTCTACATCATTTACTGTTTTTCCTGCAGTTCTGCCAAATTCCGTGATTTTCCAACCCAATGGGTGGCCATACCGAGGCCCAGTCTAATAGCCTGGCGGTAATCGTACCCGTGCAGGATTCCTGATACAACACCCGCTGTCAGCACGTCGACAGACAGTTCATGAATCTTTCCTTCCACACCCTTAACACCCTTCACAGGCAGAATAGGAACTGACACCGTCTCCCGGGCACCCGTAAGGACAACTCCCTGATCGGGAAGGACCGTAACTACGGTTTCGGCCCCCAATGAGTTAAGTATTTTGCCTGTCTTAATCCCGTCGTCAAGGTCCCTGACTTGTGAGTTGGTTAGTCCTCCGGCCACGACCCCAGTCATAATCACCATAAATAACCCGTTCAGGTCATCTAGCCGGAGTTGACTGGTATTTTCATCGGAAATCCTGACACATACCGGAACCTCCGCTTCCTTAGCGAGACCAAGCACATACCTGAAAACTCCGACCGGAATTCCGGTATCCATCACCAACATCCGGCAATTGCCGACCATTACTCCCATAGTCTGCAGGTTGTCACCGGTCAGTAACTCCAAAGCTCGTCTGTCTGAGATCTCTGTTATCTTGTTATTCCCCTCATCCACCAGGGTAACCCGCCTTGGGGTCGGGTATTCTTTCTGCACTAGCAGAAACTTGGTGTCAACATTGTTTTTCTTTAGCTTTGCCGCTATTATTTCCCCCCAGTCATCTCTTCCCATAACACTCATCAGCGATGTGGGGATACCCTGCCCGGCCAGGTGCCTGGCCAGCAAATATGCCGCTCCGCCCGGAGCTATATCTATTTTGGCTGAACCATCGTCCCCGTCCCCCGTTAACGCCCTAACCTCAACGTAGACGGGACCAAGAACAAGGACGCCCGTCTTGTCATTAAAAACGTACCCCCTGCCCAGTATAAAGCCCTTTTTGATAAGGTTTGAGATATGCACGGCCGTAGCAGACCTGGTAATCCCAACAAGTTCGGCCAGGTCTTCCTGGGAAATCATCGGGTCATTCTGCAGTATTTTCAGGATTTCCTTTTCACGTTCGGTTATTTTGACCATCGGCGGCCTCCGTAGTAAGCAATTGTTGGGCTCGGTTTATGGCTGTTAGCATTAGTATACCAAAGTAACAAATCACGGTCAAATGTATAAACCCCTGTAAATTTCTCCAATCTAATGGTGTGCCCCAAACTTACTACTGTGACGTCTTATCCGGGCGTGGATTACGGTAAAGTATCGTATTACGAGAACCTGAAAAATGCTCTAAGCCCGGCGAGCCGGTAAACCTCCGGCATTTTATCCCAATTCCAAGACTCCACCTTCTAGAAGGTGGAGTTTCCACTTTTCTGCTTCAGTGGGGGTAGAGTCCCCCACTGAAGTTTCGATGTTCAGCTTTAGCTGAACGAGTTCACTATAGCCCCCACTCTCTTTAAATCCTTTACTCTGCCGGCTTTACGCAGGTTGTGGTACAGGGCGCTCGAGTCCCTGACCCTGGCGAGGGAGATATACTTTATCGGGTATTCCCTGCCCGAGGCTGACATCCTCTCCTGCCAGCTGCTCGATTTCGGCAAAAGGATGTCCCGGGACAGACACGAGGTTTACCTGGTTAACGGGCCTCGCACGGTTCCGGAAAGATTCAGCCATATCTACGGTGACAGCCTGAAAAATGAGGGCTTGTATTTCGAAGAATGGGTAAAAAATATGGTCTGACAAAAAGGCAGTCTCCTTCATTTTAGACACGCTGCTAGCAAGGAAATGGCAGGCATATTTCTGCGAGCGAGCAACAACTCAGCCGGCGGACGTCAGCCTCGCTCTTCGAAACACACCTGCCATTTCCTTAATCTTTGTGTCAAAACTTAAGTAAGACTGCCTCTTATGAGACCATATGAGAAAAGGACAGGCATATTCCTGCCCTTTCCGTAATTATAACCCAAAATTTGTATATAGGTAATGTTTTTATATTAATTTAATATATTTTTCTGAGGGCATCAACAATATCGGGGGAGATTCAAAATGACTCCGTCATACAGGCCGTTTCTCAAAGACACCTGGAAGGTGGCCGCTACCTTTATAGGGACTGTCGTAGGTGCCGGCTTCGCCTCAGGCCAGGAAATTCTCAAATTCTTTACCCATTTTGGTTCCGGCGGTATCGTGGGGATATCCCTGTGCTGCCTTCTTTTCTGTGTCACCGGCACAACCATCATGTTTTTGGGGAATCGCCTTCAGGCTCCATCCTTCGGGGAAGTTGTCAGGCATGTCTGCGGCAAAAGGCTGGGTCCCGTTATGGACCTGCTCCTGGGGTTGTTTCTGTTCGGCACCCTCAGTGTAATGTTGGCCGGGTCGGGAGCAGTCTTTTTTCAGCAGTGGGGCCTGCCCTTCTGGCTGGGTACCAGCGTCACTCTAGTAATCTCCGTCCTCACAGTCCTATTTGGCTTAAAGGGCATAATAAGAGTCAATTCAATTGTGGTACCCTTTATGGTACTGTTGTGCATCCTGGCCACCCTTCCTGCCATCTCCACCGAAATAATCACCGCCAACCTGCAAAATTTCGTCCCCGTTGCCAGCGGCGCCGCCCCCCATTGGTTTTTATCCGCCCTTTTATATGTATCCTATAACATTACCCTGGGAGTGTCGGTCCTTGCCCCCCTGGGCAAGGAAATTAAAAACCCCCCTTCTCTATTTTGGGGGGGAATCGCAGGCGGACTTAGCCTCGGGATCCTTGCTATGCTTATCAACCTGGCCATCCTCAGCCACTACCCCGATTCGGCCCAGTACGAGGTACCCAGCCTGTTCGTGGCAGGCCGCCTGGCCTGGGTCATCCAGTTGGCCTTTTCCTTTATCCTCTGGGCTGAAATATTTACTACCGTCATTGGCACTGTATACGGACTCGCTGTTAGAATTGCCGGTTATGCGGGGATAAACTACATTTTGGTGACCATGGTCCTGATGCTGATGGCCCTCGGCATGAGCCAATTGGGATTCTCCGGGCTGGTAGGGGCACTTTATCCGTTATTTGGTTACGTTTCGCTGGCTTTTCTGGGCTGCCTGTTAACACTGCCATTTTTTAAGAGAAGATAAAACACGGCCAGCAAAAGACCGTTTCTTGCCAATATCAGCAAGGAAGGCCACAAACGCAAATCAATCAGGCCCTTGTAGTTAACCGGATAAATCAGAAAAGAGATAAGAGTAAGCAGGGCAAACGCAACCCATACCTTCCTCCGGTACCGGGAATCCTCCCTCAGGGCTATAACCAGTAGGGGGATCAGCCACAACAGGTACTGCGGGGAAAGCACCTTGCCGCCAATAATAAAGGCCATAACCATCAATAGGGCCTGCCTGGGAATATCACCATCGGTCGGGCTGCCGTTCTGTGCCACTGCAAGGGAATGGACAAGCACAAGCGACATCAGGGTTCCCATAACGAAAAACGACATCTTGGCCAAAACCGGTGAGACTTGTGATACAACATTCCATGAACCATAGGAAAATTCGGTGGAGACCGGGTAACCAAACCAACGGGCGACTAGCAGGATAGTGGAGTAAAAGCTTTCAAGCTGAATTCCCCGGCTGGCGTGATATGACAGGAAGAACCAGAACTTAGGCCCGGCGGCCGCCAAAAACGGCAGCCAGACCACCGCAGCGGTTAAGGCAAAAACCGGTAGGCCATATAAAACATCCCTTTTCAACGATTTTTCCCGCCAGGCACTAATTAAAAAAACAGGTGTTAGAATCACCGGATACAGTTTCACTGCAAAACCAAGTCCCAGTAAAGCCCATGCCCAAACCCGGTATCCCTTGTCCAACAATATGATTGCCCCAAGAACCAACACAGCCGGAATGAAGTCAAATCTCTGGCATCCCACCAGACCGATAACCGCCGGCAAAACAACGTAAAGAAGCCCTGTAAAGTACACGTGCCTGGGTGAAAACCCGTGCTTTCGCCCGTAGTACAGAATCAACAGCAGGCCGATAAAATCAACCAGCATGACTTCGGCTACAAAAAACCGGCGGTAACTGAAAACATCACCGGCTAACAGTTTAGGCAAAAGAAAAAACGGGAGAGCTCCAGGGGGATACTCGATGGCAAAGTCCCTATACGGAACCAGTCCCCGTAAAATCTCCGCAGCATATTTGAAATATATCTCTATATCAGCTTCTAATCCCAAGGTGTAAGATATCTTGAAAAAAATTAACAGCCTGGTTACAACCCATACCGCAAAAAGCACAACTCTGTTTATACGCCATCTCCCCTCTCACAACTTTACCGGCCGGATGATCTGAGCCGGCAAACCAGAAAAAAGGCCTCGAAAACAATTTTCTTTGACATCTTGGATGACCCCTCAGCCCGGTCAGGGAATACTATGGGGATTTCCTTGATTTTAAATCCTTTTTTGTTGCACTCGTGCAGCATTTCCACCTGAAATCCAAACCCTTGGGAATTGATCCGGTCGAGGTCAAGGGTCTCAAGAACTTCCCTCCTGTAACAACGAAAACCGCCGGTACAGTCATTGACGGGCAGCCCCAGCATGGCCCTGGAAAAAATACTGCCCCCCCGGCTCAGAAACTTCCTGGACAGCCCCCAGTTTTTGACCCCTCCCCCTTTTACATACCGTGACCCAAGAACCACATCGGCCGATTCAACAGCTTTGAGGAAATCCGGGATATAACTGGGCCGGTGAGAGAAATCGGCATCCATTTCAAAGATGCAGTTGATATCCGGCCTTTGCAGGGAATAGCGGAACCCGCTAATGTAGGCAGTGCCAAGCCCCATTTTGCCCGGTCTTCTCAGCAGGTGAACCCTGTTGTTTTCCTGGGTGATTTGTTCCACCGAATCACCTGTGCCATCAGGGGAATTGTCATCAACTACAAGTATTTCCACGCCTTTGTCCTGGGCAAGCACCTCGGGAATCAGGCGGGTAATGTTTTCCATTTCATTGTACGTAGGAATGACTATCATCGCTTTCATCAGATTTAGCCTCCTTTGACATTGTGTGTTCTGATGCCAGGTAAACAATAAACCCAAATAATAAAAGGCTCCAGTAATTTATTATACGGTCAAGCAAAGCTGCCGAAACAGCGACATATCCGTCCACGTTAAAAAAGACAAGGACCCCGACCTTCGCTGTTTCCACGATGCCCAACCCTGCCGGGGTTATAGGCAAAGCGGTCAGGAGGGCCGAAACCAGCCCTATAAAAATAACCGCAACAAAGGACAGTTTCATACCTATGGCCCTTGTAACCAGATAAAAACTGACTCCTTCAAGGAACCAAATAACCGCTGTCAAAGCAGCAATTTGCCCATTGTGTTGAAATGAGGACATAGTGCCTGACAGGAATCTTTCGTACATGCCCCTGACCTTTTCCGGGAGCCTGCTAACCAGGCGCGTACTGAAATATTTCATAAAGACTAGAACTGCTGCCAGGACAGCCAGGATAATGAAACTCGTCTGCAGTACAACCAGCAAGGTATGTGGAATCCTGCCCTTAAAAGCCATCAGGCCGCTGGCACCAATTAGCAAATATAGGATAAAAAGGTCGAACACCCTTTCGGCAAAAATAGTCCCGACGGTATTTATTAACGGATGACAGTATCTCTTTTTTACGAGGAATGCCCTGAAAATGTCCCCAAGTTTAGCCGGTACCACACAGTTGGCAAACCACGAAATGAATACAATCCTGGTCAGTCCGGTAACCGGGGCATCGAGCCCGTTGTTGCCCAACATGATGCGAAATCTCAGCCCCCGCAGGGGGAAAGCCAGGTAATATACCAGGAACCCCGTGGCGTATACAGTCAAATTAGTTGTCTTGATGACTGTAAACACTTTGGCAGTATTCATTTTTGTTATCAGCAGATAAATGATGGCAAACGCCAGCAGGAATGAAAACATGGTTTTCAGCGAAAGAAATTTCCGCTTGAGGTCTGGAGATTTCTCCATTTTAT